>JALYYH010000175.1 GCA_030946665.1 Gemmatimonadota bacterium | reverse complement strand
TGGCGCCAGCGCCCGCGGCGATGGACACCGGCATGAAGATGACCACCGTCGACACGACCGCTGGTGCGACGAAGGACACCGTCACCAAGACAACGACGACCAGCAAGACCACCAAGACCAAGACCCCGATCAAGAAGAAATAAGGTTCCTCGCGGTCAACAAAAAGGCGCCACTTAAACAGTGGCGCCTTTTTCGTTTTGTTCTACTTGCACGCTACACTCGCCTCCCGGCCATTTCGCCTGCAGCGTCGTACCGGGCAGGATCTCGCGCCTCACCATCCCCAACGCGACGCCCCCGAATCGCGGCGAGAGCGCGACGCTCCGAATGTCTCCGATGACCTTTCCCGTTTCGTCGACCAGCTCAGCACCGCTGGGCGGGGCGGGACGCGTAACAAAGCGAAGCCGGCGAAGAAAGCGATTGACGTGACCGCGGAAATGAACGCGCGCCACCGTTTCCTGACCGATGTAGCAGCCCTTCGTGTACGAGATCGCACCCAGCTCGTCGAAATTTGCTTCCTGTGGGAGCGTCGACTCGTCCATGTCAGTGCCCCATTGTGGACGACCGCTTTCGACGCGTGCTATATCCCAGGTCTCTGCGCTTCCCGGCGCAACTCCGGCCGCGTGCAGCCTCGTCTTGAGCGCTCCAACGCTTTCGTTGGGGACGAAGATCTCGAACCCATCGAGATCCATGTCCGGAACTCTGGCGATCGTAATCGACGCATCGTCGAACGGTCTCGTGAGGTGATTGTAAGGAGCGAGTGCGGTGAGCTCCCTGTCGTCGACGCCCGTCACCCGCGAAACCAGTGAGCGCGACGAGCGGCCGAAGACTCCGATGTCGCTCAGCTCCGCCGTCAAATCGTGGTACGGCGCGATGCGGGGATTGATGTACTTCCGAACCATCTCCTTCCAGCCCGCTGCGGCAGCAAAGGAGGTATCGATCAGGAGTGATTCCTCCTGAGCGAAGATTCTAAGATCTGCGACGATCTTGCCCTTGGGCGTGAGCGCGGCGGCGTACTGGCCTTCGCCGGCGACGAGACTCGACACGTCGTTCGTCACCATTCCCGTAACGAGCTCCGCGGCTTTCGGTCCGGAGATCCGCAGTCGCATCCGGTCGCTCCGATCGAAGAAAAGAGCACCGTTGTGCAACGCGGAATACTCGTTCATTTCCGACATTGACTGCAATTAAGCCAGTGCCTTGGCGGGGCGCTACTGGCCGAATGCCGCGTACGATGCGTCGAGGAGATCTACCGGATGAATCGCTCTCGCTGGTATCTCGGCGCGAATCAGGCCGGCGCCGATTTGCATCAGACAGCCGGGATTTCCTGTCGCTACCCACGGCGCCCCAGTCGCGCGAATGTTCGCGAGCTTCGGCGCAAGCACCGCGTCCGACGTCTCCGGCTCTATGAGGTTGTAGATTCCCGCGCTGCCGCAACACTGATCCGAATCGTGCAAAGGGACGAGCTCGAGCCCGGGGATCGCCGCCAGGACGGAGAAGGGGGCCTGCGTCACCCGCTGTGCGTGCTGCAGGTGACACGGCGCATCGTACGTTATCCGAATCGGCAGCTCACCACCCGCGCGCGGGCCAGCTGCGGCGAGCAGCTCGCTGACGTCGCGCACGCGTGATCCGAACGCCGACGCCCGTTGATGCCACGCGGGATCGTCCTTGAGCAAATGGCCGTACTCCTTCATGATCGCTCCACAGCCCGCGGCGTTTACCACAATGAACTCTGCGCCCGACTTGTCGAACGCCGCGATGTTTCGGCGCGCCAGCTTCCGCGCGTTGTCGAGGTCTCCAGCGTGCGCGTGCAGAGCGCCGCAACATTGCTGTCCCGGAGCGGGAACCATCGCGTAGCCATTCACCGTGAGAACGCGCTCGGTCGCGCGATTGGTCTCATGGAACAGTCCATCCATTACGCAGCCGCGGAGCGTCGCAACGCGCCCCCTCTCCCCTCTGCCGACCGCGTTGTACCGCGATCGCTCGATGGAGCGGCCGGTCGACGCCAGCATCGCCATAGCGAAACCTAGTCGACCATTGACACCGGACAACAACGTCGGGATTGGCGTAGCGGCGAGAAGCCGGAAGAAGAACATCGCCGGCCGCAGCAGCCACCGGCGCGCGAACACGAAGAGAATGAGTCCCGCGATGAATGGAGTCGGCTTGCTCTCACGCAGCGTTGCGCGGGTTGCCTCGAGAAGGTGGCCGTACGGAACCCCGCTCGGACATACCGGCTCGCACGCCCTGCACCCCAGACATTGATCGATGTGCTGTTGAACGCTCGGGTCGTCCGGCCTGACGGTGCCCTCGAGCAGCGAGCGCATGAGAAATATTCGGCCGCGCGGGCTGTCGTTCTCGTCCTCCAGGTTCAGGTATGTCGGGCACGCCTGCAGGCAGAATCCGCAGTGGACGCACGCATTGATTCCGGGCAGCGCATCTGCGAGCGGAGTGCCGGGCAGCGCGCAGCCCGGCATCGGATCGCGCGGGAGTGGATCAGCGGGGAGAGCTGCCGTCACGTCAATCGCCGAGTATGCCGGGGTTCAGAATATTGTGCGGGTCGTACGCTCTCTTGATACCCTGGGACAAAGGATCGGATATCACCGTTGGCGACACAAACTGCCAGAGCTCGGTCGGCAGTTTTTCGTAGACGACTCCCTGACCGGGGCCGGCAGTTACACGGAAGTCCGCAGACGTTGTGTCATCGAGGGTGAAGGGCGGTCCGGCAGCTTCCTTCATTCCCTCGCGGGCAGTGAAGATCCGCATCACGCCACGATGGATGCTGATGTAACTGAAGGCTCCGGGGATCTCGTCGGTAAGTATCGTTCCCGCAGTCGCGAAGAATTGAGCCGGGAGCGCGGAAACCCGAATCACATCGTCTGCGTCTCCTTCCAGACTTCGGAACCGACTCCAGACGTCAGTCGGTACTTCATCGACTTTCATCACGGTCGAAACAGCACGAATCTGGGCGTCGACCGCGGGTACGTTGCCGCCGAAACGCATTAGGCAAACGGGAGCCGAATCCAGTTCGAGGGCCTGCGCCGAGGATTTACTCAACAATTCCATTGCGTAAGGCGCGATCGGTGCGTCGCGGAAAGAGCTGAGACTTCCTGTCAACTGCTGGTCGGTTCCTCGGAGCTTCACGACGAAGGTTCGATCGACCTTGGGGCGCGCATACAATCGCAATGTCACTTCCGTAATCACCCCCAGAGTTCCCCACGATCCGGAGAGAAGACGTGACAGGTCGAATCCCGCGACGTTCTTCACGACTTTCCCGCCCGCGCGCACGGCTTCTCCACGACCGTTCACGAACTCGAGACCGAGCAACAGGTCTCTTGGCAACCCGAAGCTCGTTGCCAGAGGGCCCGCGGAACCGGTCGCGATCGTCGCTCCGATCGTACCGTCATTGGAGCCGAACGGGTCGAGCGGCAGCCACTGATCGTGCTCGCTGGTGATCGCCTCCACCTCGGCCAATGTCGTCCCCGCGCGCAGAGTGAGTGTGAGATCGCCCGGCACGTAGCTCACGACGCCCGAGTCGTCACGGAGTGACAGTGTGTCGTTCGCGGTAACTGGCCGACCCGCGCCCAACCAGTTGGCGCGACCCGTGATTCTCAGCGGCGTATGGTTCGCGACGCTTTGCCGAACAGCGCTGGCTACCTCCTCAGTCGCCATGCGTTCGGAAGTTGTGAATCAGGAGCGCGGGCCGCACCGTTATCGATCTTCCCACAGGTCGCTCTTCAAGTCGCGCGTCCTTGCCGATGGCCGCTCCGGTTCGGTGGACAATGGAGGGGCCTCACTCGAGTTTCCAGCGCGAGCCGATGCGACGGCGTTCCATTCCCTGCAGGAGTGAATCGGAACGACTTTCCCGGGATTCGACCGTCGATCCGGATCGAACACGCCGCGCAGCTCGCACATCGCGTTGAGAGAATCCTCCGAGAAGATCGACTCCATGTAACCCATCTTGTCGAGACCGACGCCGTGCTCTCCGGTGATGCTCCCCCCGGCGTCGATGCACGCGCGCATGATCTCAGTCATCGCGGCGTGCACGCGCTCGCTCTCTTCCGGATCGTCCGCACTGTAGGCGATGTTCGGGTGCAGGTTTCCATCGCCGGCATGAAACACGTTGCAAACGAGCACGCCGTATTTCTCGCTGATTGCGTGAATGGTCTCGAGGATGTCGGACAGGCGCGTGCGCGGAATCACGGCGTCCTGAACGATGAGATGCGAAGCGAGGCGTCCCATCGCTCCAAATGCCTTCTTCCGACCCTGCCACAGCTTCAGCCGCTCGACGTCGTCGCGGGCGACTTTCACGCCGCGGGCGCCTCCAGAGATGCAGACCTGCCTTACCACCTCGAGATCAGCGCTGACCCCTGCCTCGAGCCCATCGAGCTCGATCAACAGCACGGCCTCCGCGTCCTTCGGATAACCGGCGGCGTAGATCGAAGACTCGACGACCCGGATCGTCGGGCCGTCCATGAACTCGAGCGCCGCGGGGACGATGCCGGATGCGATTATGGCGGAGGTCGTTCGCGCCGCTTCGTCAACCGACATGAAATCGGCGAGCAGCGTTCGCACAGTCTGCGGCCGCGGCGTCAGCTTCACGGTGACGTCGAGGGCAAGACCGAAGCAACCCTCCGAGCCTATGAATGCGCCCCGCAAATCATAGCCGTCGCGCTCGCCGAACCTGCTCCCCAGCTCGACGACCTCGCCGCTGGGAAGAACGACCGTCATCGCCAGCACGTGATTGAGCGTGACTCCGTACTTGAGGCAGTGCGGTCCTCCCGCGTTTTCGGCGACGTTGCCGCCGATGGTGCATGCTGCTTCGCTGGAAGGGTCCGGCGCGTACAGCAGGCCGTGCGGAGCGACGTGTTTGTTGAGGCGAAGGTTGACTACTCCCGGCTCAACGGTCGCCCGGCGATTCTCGACGTCGAGCGAGATGATCTCCTTGAGGCGCTGAAGTCCGATGACGATGATGTCGTCCGCCAGGGCGCCACCCGACAGACCGGTTCCCGCACCGCGCGGGACGAACGACAGGCCTTCCTCGGCCAGGAGTCTTACCAGAGCGATCGTCTCATCGCGCGTCCCGGGGAATACCGCGAGACGCGGCTGTCGCCGGTAACCTGGAAGTCCGTCAGAGTTGTAAACCAGCAGCTCGCTCGGCCGACTCAGGACGTGACGATCGCCAACGATCTGGGCCAGGCGATCTGCGACCGTGCGCGCGTTCGGCTGGGTCGACGGGGTCATCCGGGAAATCTAGCTATTCATCTCCTTCGGGCGGCGCCACTACGAGTCGGAGCGCGTCACGCTCGATGCGGTAATTCAGCGGAGCGGGGAATCGCTTCAACTCGCCGTCCAGCCCAATGGTCGCCGTCGGTCGAGTGAGGTCGATCCGGCAGCTGTCGACCAGAAACTCGTCGAATTCCGGAAGCTTGTCGGCCTGCTCTCGACCTTTGGTGATTCCGGCAATGGCCAGGGCAAACAATCGCGCCGGTCTGCGACCCTGAACTACCATGACGTGGAGTCCACGCCTTCCGTTCTTCACGCGATTTCCCAGGATGGGAAGCTTGAGCTCGCGCTCACCGACACCGATGAAAACCAGCGACGCCCGATAGGTCTTCTTTTCTCCCTCCACCTCGAGCGTGACGGAAAACGTCCGGATCTCGGACATCATCTTCACGAAGGAGATCACGCTCGCGATGGAGTACCCGAAAAGCTTTTCCAGCCTCTCACGCTCGCGAACGAACGTAACATAGGCGCCAAGAGAGCTCGTGTTCAGGAACACGCAATCGTTGACGTAACCGATGTCAGCGCCAACAACCGGCCCATCGTTCGCGACCAGCGCGGCCTTGCCGAGGTCTGGCGGGATGCCGTGGTCCTTGGCGAAGTGGTTGAGGGTTCCACCGGGAAGAATGGCGAGCTCGGTCTTGGTGTTCGCGACGAGCGCTGCGGCGGTCGCTATCGTTCCATCGCCGCCGGCCACCACAATCCGATTGACTCCGTTACCGATCGCCTCCTTGAGCCGGTTCTCGAGCTCCTTGGGCTGGACAGCCTCGAGGTCGAAGCCTGCGGCGGCGAGTGCTTTACGGGCGGCCTCGGCGTTTCCGCAGGCAGCGTTGAGAAAAGCTTTGAGGGTGGAGCGTTGAGCGGACTGAGTTGCGGTCATGTAATGGATTGACCAACCGGAGAGAAGCGGGCGCGCGAAGAGGCCACAATGCCTATACAAAAAAGAAGCCGGCTCAAGCTCGCCGGCGTCTTTCTATTGGTAGTCGGAGCGCGGATTCAACGAATTCCGGGTGCTTAGCTCCAGAATCCAGCGAGCGCGGAGCCATCAGGTGATTCGCGCAGCTTCTCGAACGCACGCTCACGAATCTGCCTGATGCGCTCGCGAGTCACACCCATCAGCGCACCGATCTTCTCGAGTGTCATCGCATCCGAGCCCTGCTCGAGGCCGTAGTAGAGGTGCAGAATCTTGCGCTCGCGCGGGGTGAGGTACTTACGGAACACGCGATCGATGAATTCCCGCATGAGATGGAAGTCGGTGACATCCTCTATCTCGCCACCGTCCACTCCGGCAAAGCGCTCGCCGAGCGTGCAGGCCTCGCGGTCAGAGCGGTCGATCGGAGCGTCGAGGGAGATCTCAGTCGCCGACATCTGCTTGGCTGAGCGAACGGCGTCGGGGGTTTCCTCGAGGAGGCGGCCGATCTCGTTGTCGGTCGGGTCGCGCTTGAGAACCTGGGAGAGAACCGTCTGGGCGCGCGCCAGCTTGATCAGCTGCGAATTCTGGTTGAGCGGAATTCGAACGCTGCGGGTCT
>JALYYH010000171.1 GCA_030946665.1 Gemmatimonadota bacterium | reverse complement strand
CGGAAGGGTCGAGCTTCATCGCCAGGCGCGCTTCGGTGAAGTCGATCTGCACCTTGGCCGCGCCCCTGGTGAGGCAGCCGCGAATCTCCTTTTCGTGCTCGCTCAACAGATCTTCGATGAATTCATCACGAGAGTAACCGGGAATCTCGTCGGCGGGATACATCAGGCTCAGCGCCGAGGGCGAGATCACGGCCTGCTTGAGCGGGCGGTGTGCATACTTGAGGGCTATGTCGAGGTAGTTGTACGCGTACCGCTTGTACCGGAACGGCCCGCTTGTCAGCCTCGGCATCCGCCGCACGTGGCCCGCCGCAAAAGGAATCCTGAATCCATCCGGAGCGGTGTTGGGCAATCCATGAACGGAGTACGTCCAGAAATTGTGGTACTTCCGCTGCTCACCGTCGGTGATGATGGGCGATCCGGTGGCCTCGAACCGTTCTATCGTGTCTTTGATGGCGGCTTCGAAGTGCGGATCGAGGTTGGGATCAGTAATGCTTCCGGCGGCGACTGCGTCAATCAGCTGCGGCGGTCTCGGGATGCTGCCAATCGGCTCTGTCGGAATTCTCATTCTTTCGATTTGGTCTTATGAGAAAAGTGAATTCACGCCGCTTGATTCCAGCGAATGATCGATGCGGATGGTCAATCGATCGACGAGACTAGTCGATGACAAGACTGCCGCAACGGTCGGCAGAAATCTGCTCATGAATTTACGCATGAGCAAAGTCAGATGTTCAACCGAGAGGACAATCGCTGAGGGCAGCGCGTTCCTTTGACTGGTACCGTACAATCGAATGATCCGGAGCAGCGCGGCTCACCTTGCAAGCGCTCGTTCGATCATTGCCCGAGTGCCGGCCGGATCTTCGACCTCCACGATTAGCCGCTGGTAGCTCTCATGTTCCAGCTCCAGCACAATAGTCCGGTCGGGGTCGTGAACGTCGTAGAACACGATTCCCCCTTTCTCATAGAAAGTGCCAGCGGTAAGGACGCCTGGAATCTGACTTCCGAGGACCCGGATGCCGTGCCACCATCCACGCGCGGCCTCCGGGTCGATCCTGACGGAGCTGATGTGCGCGAGCGGAATGTCCAGTCGACTCTTCAGCGACCAGAATTTGTCGAAGCCTTCGACGTCGAAGCGCACGCGATCGCCTTCGATTGTGATGTTCACCATGGTTATCTCCGCTCGGCTATTTCGCGAATGCAATCGGCGGCCAGCCCCATTTCATCCGATGTGTTGTAGTAATGTGGTGAAAGCCGCACCGCCGACTCGACCTGCTTCTGATCGAAGTCCAGGATGGCGTACTCCGAAGAGTTGCCACAGCGTTGATTCGACGCGCACGCCCGGTATTTCGATGGCCCGGAATCCCGCGTTTTCGCCCGGCTTCTCAGAGAAAACAACATCCCAGAGGGTGAGCCAGCCTGAGACCTAAGTCAGACGAGCAAGGATGCCAGCAATCTTGGCTCTGGTCCTGACCCCGAGCTTGAGCATCACGCTTTCCGTGTGGTGGCGGGCGGTAAATGTGCTGACGCCAAGGGCGCCCGCGATCTCGAGATTCGTCTTTCCCTCCGCGAGCAATCGTGCCACCTCCACTTCCCGACCGGTGAGGTGGTATCGGTCTTTGAGGAGACTTGCCGGAAACGGTGAAGGACTGATTGGCTCGACGACAACTACAATTGCACCAGCGCCCGCAATCACATCTCTGCCAAGGAAGGATGTGCTGAGTCTGTAAGTCCGGCCGGAGATATGGTGGTCGCTAGCTGTTGATCGTGGCGGTGCCGAGCTCATGGTCGCCTCGCTGGATGTCCACACTCGTCGGAAGCGAGCGATGCATTCCGCGATCACAATGCGGAGCCCGTCGTGCGACGGATCTGCCGCGAGCATTCGTCTGATGCCGGGGTTCTGGTGAATGATCGAGCCATCAATTCGGCTTAACACGACCCCGGCTGGAATCGTATCGATGAGGCTCGCCAGGTGCCGCGAGTATGCATGTAGGGCCGCCCAGCTGCGACAGCCTGCGGCGAATGCCGGATAGACCGAGCGTAGGATCGCGAGGCCGCGAGCTCCGAATTTCGGACCGGTTTCCTGATCATGATAGAACTGCAAATTGGCGATCCCGGACGGATTTTCCTCGGTTCGCGCTGTCAGCCCGATCGTATCAAAGGCTTTCGCAGGTCGGACCAGCTCGTTCCAGTACGCGCTCCGCAAGATTTCCTTCCGGTGTTCCGCCCACACCAGCTCGCGGTTGAATGCACCGAGTGCGAGCCCGCGCGTCAGGAACCCGAATTTGTCGCCAACGAGATACCGCTCGATGAACTCGCGCAACGCAGCCTGCGGAATGACCTCGGACCGATTATGGAGGTGTCCGCGACCTGAGATCGCGAAGGTCGTCTTATCAGCGCCCAGTAGCGAGCGAAGACTTTCGCTCGCTTCTCGTGACCAGTCGTCGAAGCCGGCGAACTGCAATGGCGTGGCAAGGATACGCGCACATTCCCCCGCCTGGCGCGAGTCGCGCAGAGAGAGTGCGTACGGCATGCCTTGCCTCCGGAGCCTCAGTGGATCATAAACATTCGGTCGGCTATGTTAGGTCGAAACTGGCCAGGCCACAAGAACTTCTTGCGAGGCCCTGAATGACTTTTTCCATTCTCGCCTGCGACTCGCGGAGTAATGAGCTGGGCGCCGCGGTCGCCTCCTTCGCCTTCGGCGTGGGACCTGCCGCTCTATGGGCCCGACCGGGGGCGGGCATCGTCCTCACGCAGATGATGCCCGAGCCCAATTACGGCGTAGTGGGTCTGGATCGAATGCAGGCGGGCGAAGCCGCAAGCGCGGTTCTCGTGTCCATGCTTGCGACGGACCCTGCCGCCGCTCAGCGGCAGCTGGCCATGGTGGATGCACGAGGAAGGGTGGCGGGTTACACGGGAGCGCAATGTGTGGCGTACGCGGGACACCGATTCGAACGCGGCATTTCCGCGCAGGGCGCGATGTTGGTGAGTGGCGGCATCTGGGACGGAATGTACGAGGCGTTTGCGGGCGCGGAGGGCACACTGTCTGAGCGACTGATTTCCGCGCTCGAGAAGGGCCGGAGCCTCGGAGGCGACATCCGCGGACACAGGTCCGCCGCGCTTGTGGTGGTGCGAGCAGAAGCGAGTGAGAGACCGTGGCGCGATCGCATCGTGGATTTGAGAATCGACGATCATGCCGATCCGGTGGCGGAGTTGCGACGGCTCCTGAGCTTGCAACAGCTGTACGCATCGTCGAACAATGCTTTCGAGGCAGCTCTGAGTGGTGACATGGCCGGAGCACTTTGCGAATTTGCGCGACTGGAGCGGACGGCGCCCAAGGACCCGGACGTGGCGTTACGGCATGGTATTCTGTTGGCACTGTCCGGTGACGCCGCGAATGCCCGACAACGCTTTGAGGTCTGTTATCACGTTGCGCACCGGTGGCAGGAGGTGGTGCGAAGGCTCGCGCTGGCCGGCTTTATTCCCGAGCAGGCTCCGCCCACCTGACGGGGTGAGACGCTCGAGAATAACAAGAAAGCGGGACGAGTGATCGTCCCGCCTTCTTTCATTATCGCGACCGCGAATCAGCGGCCGCTGTCGGGATCAAGGACAGCCGATGACCCCCTTGATCCGCGAGGCGTCGCTTATGATCTGTGGTGCTTTCGCCGCGAGCGCTGGAATGTACGGCGCCTTGGCGCGGACTACCATAATGAAAAAGTTGAGCGCCGGGCAGGCACGCGCCTGGCTGCGTGGATCGCTGAGAGCACCGGTTAGCGCGCTGACCAACTGGGTCCGGTACGGCTCAGGAATGGCCGTTCCCCTCATGAACTCGGCAAGGTTGGCGATCTGTTCCGCCGCCCCCAGGACCCTAACACTGAATGTCCCGGATGCAGTGTTGCCAGATCCATCGGTCGCGGTGCAAGTGGTGAGCGTTGTGCCAATCGCAAATACGCTCGCCGACGGATGATCGCACACGACGGTCACACTACCGGAGTTGTCGCTCGCCGGGGTCAGATAAGTGACGTATGCGCCGGTCGGCATCGTCGCGTTCACGGTGAAGCTCGCAGGCACGGTGATTTTCGGTGGCTCTACATCGTTCACAGTTATCTGTTGCGAAGCAGCGCTCGTGTTTCCTGATGCGTCGGTTGCAACCCAGCGGAGCGTTACGGTTCCTATCGGGAACGCCTGGAATCCACTTGGACCGGAAAGGGTGAAGTCGGGGCAATTGTCCGTGGCGGTTGCGCCCACGCTGAGTGTCGCCGTCGGCGAGCCGGGATCCGTATTGGCGATACGATTAGGCGGCGCAACGATGGTCGGGGGCTGATTGTCGGTCACAGTGACGGTTTGGGTGGCGGTGGCCGTCAGGGTGTTCGCTCCGGTTGCCGTCCAGGTGATCGTCGTCACGCCCTTGGGATAAGGCGCATCTAGCCCGAGTCCGTCGCTTCTCGCACTCGTGATCGTGGCTCCGTCACTCGCAGTCGGGGTGCCAGCAACGACTGCGGTCGCCACGCACACGCCCGGGTCGGTGTTCGCAGTCACGTTCGCGGGGGCCGTAATCGTTGGCGCCGATGACCCGGCGGCTACCCAGCGAATCTCATTGACCAGGAAGTTGTATTGATCCGAAGCGCGTGTAGAGTGATAATCCTGATCCGGACCTGTCAGGACGATCCGGCCCGCACCAAACTCCCCATACAGCCCCTCGGTGGAGGAAGGGGTCGTAATGAATGGGTGCAGGGTGGAGATCCAGCTTGTGAAACGGATATGGCTATTGGCGAAACGGCCGGAGATTCCGTCAGTCAATCCGGGCACGGGGGAAAGAGCCCACGAGGAATAGCCGCCGGGAAGGGCAACTACCGCCGGGCTCAGATCCCCGATATTAGAATCATCTTCCCATATGATTCCACCACCGAGCTGCATGAACGGCAGGAGCCGCGTGGTCCAGTCCGCGTTCAGCGATGGGCTCGAAGCCCACGTGAATAGCAGTACGTCGTAGCTCGCCCTTAGCTGCGCAACCGTCATCGCATTGAATTGCGCTTCGCCAATTCGCGCGATTGATCCATTCAGATCGCCCGAAGAGAAAACAATGTTAGCGGCACGATTCCCGGCGCTGAGGCCGATTCCGGCCATCCTTATAGGCGGCAGAGTTGCAGCGATCACCGACTTGAGACTTGAGGGTGCAGGAGCCGACTCTGCGGGACTGCTCGCGTAGTCCTCGGAGTTCAGAACTACCGCCGCCTGTTGGGACGACGGCGCAATTTCGGGGGAAATCTTCGACGGCTCTGTCGGGGGATCACTGCAGGCGCTCAGAGCGAAGACCCCAGCAGCAAAAGCTAGTGAGACGCGTCCAGCAAATTGTTTGTTCACGGGGAGGCTCCTGTCAAAAGTGCCTGGAATGAGATAGACCGCGATATTTCTGAGTCGGCCCAAAGTAAGGCTCGCTCTTGCCAGCGCATGGGAAGTTCTTCCTATAGGAACGCACTCCTTTGACCCAAGACGCAAAGAACCAGCTCCTCGAATCACTGACCCAGCTCGGAAGGGACACGCTCCTCCAGCAGTCCGTCGAGAAGCGGTTTTCGACCGGCGAAATCCTCTGGTCAGCCGGCGATCAGTCGGAGGGAATCACTCTCGTCCTCGAAGGCAAGGTGCGGATCGTTCGCGGGCGCGGCGGGCGCCAGCTGGTCATCCACTCGGGTGAACCGGGAGCCACGCTGGGTGAGGTTCCTTTTTTCACAAGCGGCGTCTATCCAGCGACCGCGATCGCGGCTGAACCTACACTGTGCCTGTTGCTCACCCACGCCGCCGTAATGCGGGCGATGACTGTTGACCCGGGGCTTGCCTTCTTTTTCCTCGAGCGCCTGTCGGTCCGCGTTCAGAATCTCGTCGAGCGGGTGGACCAGATGACGGTGAGCAGCGTCCAAACGCGCCTGGCCCGGTTCATCGTCGAGCGACAGAAGGCAGCGTTGGATGGCGGACGCACGGGGTCGGGCCGAGGCGAACGCGTCAACTTCTCACTGGGAATGACGCAGACGGCTCTGGCCGAGGAGCTCGGCACGGTGCGGGAGGTCGTCGTTCGCGCGCTCCGCGGCCTGCGACAACTGGGAGCGATCGAGCGCGCGGGCGACGGCAAGTATCGCGTCTCCAATCGCCCGATCCTGGACCAGCTCGCGGAGCTGGCGCCCTAGCGCGACAGGGACTGGAACTTTAGTCCCAGCCGAGTTGGGTCTGGAGGCCTAACTATCAGGAGCCGCGTGGAGCGGCGGATAGTCTACTAACTCGGAGCTCGAAAAAATGTCGATTTCTTTCAGCGCAGTACTCGTGGGCGCGGTTGCTTTGAGCGTCCTGTGCGCGAAGCACGGAATGGGGCAGGCCAAAGACACAGCTGCGGCAAAGCCGGTCGATCACAGCACGATGACCCCGGAGCAGCACGCCGCGATGCATGGCTCGTCGGCTCCACGCAATGGCAATGATGATAGTGCGTTCGCCGCGTTGCAGGCGCGCGGAAAGATGGCGATGGGCGTCGACCAGTATACATCTGCACACCGGTTCGACGTGCTGCCGACCGGCGGTCGAATCGCGCTTCAGACAAAAGACAAGGATCCGCTCGCCATCGCCCAGATCCGCGCGCACCTCAAGCTCATTCAGCACGCGTTTCAGGCCGGCGACTTCTCGACGCCCGAGTTCGTGCACATGCGAGCGATGCCCGGCACCGATGTCATGAGCCGGAACCGCGCACTCATTACCTACACCTACGCCGACATCGCTCGGGGCGGCGAGGTCAGAATCAAGACGACTGACCCCCAATCATTGGCGGCGATCCGGAAGTTCATGAACGCCCAGCGCGGGGATCACAAGGCGGGTGGGGACGGCCATTAGCCATGGGGATCGGCTCAGGCCCGAGAGCTTTAGGCCTTTTAGCCGTCAAGCTGGAAGCTTTCATACTGGCGATAGGGGAGTTTTCCAAGGAAACATCGGCCATTAAAAGGCTCACGGCTCGGGCATTCCGACAGCAGCGACTCACCGTCCAAAGCGATAGGTGGCCTTCAATAGCAGCACGTTCCTGGCGGGCGCCGCCAGCAGGCGATCGAAAAGCGGCGACGCGTTGTCACCGAACGCCGAGCTCTGGTCGCGCGTCTGCTGCAGAACGAGATATAGTATCGATCCACTGCGGTACTCCCAGCGCAGCACAGCGTTCACCCGCAACGCCCGGGAAAGAAAGCTCGCCTGGTTCGAAGCCGGATCCAGAAAGAACGAAGGCGCGGGACCGGATCCGTCGGGATCGATCTCGACGCTTCCGTTGTCGAGACGAGTCACGGTTCCCAGGTCTCGACCGTAGGCATCAAACTGAAACAGCCCCGGTGCGCGAAGCTGCTTGTAGCCGGTAAAACGCGCGTTGGACGCGAAGGGCTCACTGAAAAGCTGAAAGCTCAATGCTGGAGTGAACGTCCAGTCGACGCGTGCGTCAACCGAAACGGTTCGCTGCCGCAGCGTCGCGAAGACGTAGCGGTTCGCGAAAGTGCTGGTGGCGAGAGGATCGGCTACAGTGCGGATGTACTGGGCTTCATTGCGGACCAAATCGAGACTCGGCGCGAGCGATACCTGCACCGACGGCGACGGCCGCGCGATGAGAATCCCCGAGAGAATGGCTTCCGATCCGAGCGGACCTCGTTCGGCAAAAACGGCAGAAGCATTTCCTCTCAGCACCTTTCGGCTATCTGAAGAGATGCTGCCACTGATCCCCCTCTGCCCGGGAATCCGCACGATCGGCCCGCCGCGGGTCAGGCGATCATCGTAGACCGCCGGTCGGACGCTACCGCTCAAGCCTACTGTCCACTTCGACGGGAGCTCCGTAAACGCATTCGCACCCACTCGGCTGAATATCTGCGCGCCGCCGAAGTTCCATGCCTGTTGGGTGTATCCCAGCAGCTGGGCATCGCGAAGCAGTCCGCTTCCCGCCGTATGACTCGCTCCAATTGCGGCGGTCAGAGAGCGCACGTCGGCTCGCGAGAGATATCCCAGATCGTTTGCCTCGTATCCGGGGGACGTTTCGTGCGCCTGCACCGATCCGAACACCGGAGCCCCGGTGTAGACCAGGCCAGCGGCCGCGTCGTGGCCGCGGAGCGATGTCAGCGAAGGATTGAGCCCCAGATGGGGAGCATCCGGACGACCGAAATATCGGACGCTCGATTGCTGCGTTGCTGCGATGGAGGAAGCGCTGCCGGCCACGAGGCTGGTGACGAAGTACCCACCGGCCTGCCAGCGTCGATCTCGGGTTGCCTGCATTCCGTCGACGCCAAGGAGATACGCTCCTTTGCGAAGCGCCAGCGCGATTGAAGGGTCCATCGATCGGTCGACCGCGGTGGAAAGGACGCCGATAGTAGTCCTTCCGTCATCGAAGTCCCGTTTGGCGCGCCCGACAAAATAGTTTGTCGCAGGCTCTACGGTTGCCAGCGCAAACTTTCCCGATGCGTCGACGATTCGCGCCTGTTCGCGTTGGGTTACCGCGTCGACCACTCCTATCGACCAGCCGCCGCCGACCTGTCCGCTCAACTTCGTCGCGCCCAGAATTCTCGTCTGTTCGGGTGCGTCGATCCACTGCGCATCCGGCTCGAGCTGGGGCGCGCGCCCGATGCGTCGCCAGTGAACGAACCGGGAGAATCCGTACGCCTGTGAAACTGGCAGCGTGCCGAACTCGAAGATGCCCGCCCCCTCGAGAAAGAACGGTCGCTTTTCGGGGAGAAATGTTTCGATCCCCGACAGGTTGAGCAACGCGGGATCGACTTCGACCTGACCGAAGTCGGGGTTCACAGTTCCAGTGACGGACAGCGACGATCCAATCCCAACCCGAAAATCGACGCCGGCCGATTCGCGTACACGCATGTTGCGTCTGAACGGGCTTCCGAGGACATCCTGTCCCGTCGTGACCTTCGAGCTCACATAAGGAATGGCCTCGACGGGCGAAGGCGGTGAGAGTCCGACAATTCCGCGAAGCTCACCGAAGGCGGACACAAAACCAGGAGTAGTCGGTACGTAAGGCGCCCAGAATGTCCACTCGCCGCGACGTATCACCGCGCGATAAAACTGCAGTCCCCAAACCTGCTCACCGGCCGATCCGTGGAAACGGAGCTGCGATAACGGAATCCTGTACTCCGCGGTCCAGCCGAGTGAATCGATGCGGGTGGCGACATCCCACAACGCGTCCCACGAAATGTCGTCATCGCCATCGTTGAAGTGATAGACGTCGAGCTTGGTGCCAGCCGGATTGACAGCGAAGCGGTATCCGGTACGACGGTCGTGCTGGCTATCGAAGATGACGTCGAACCAGTCGGAGCTGATGTCCCCCGGATCACGCCGCCCCAGCGGCGCGGCGATCGAATCGGGGCTGGGGTCGTACATCCGCGCACCGACGTACACAGCTTCGGCATCGTACAGCACTCGCACTTCGGTGCGCAGCGTTGCCGGCTTGCCCGGATCGGGGTAGCGCTGCGAGAAATCGGTGGCCACCTCCGCGCTCGCCCAATCCGCCTCGTCGAGCTTTCCGTCGATCCTGATGGGTTGAGTTGCACGCGAAGCGCGTAACGCTGGCGTCGCGGAGGAGATGGTTGTCTGGCCCGGAGCCGAATGGGAGAGACCAAGACCAACAGACAGCAGAATGATTTGAATGCGCATGGAGGGACTCGAGTTGCGCCACGATGACACACGGATCCGGTACGCGCGCTGCTTTTGCTCCCGAATGCCTTCGTGGACGGCCGAAGCGGCCTCGACCCGCGCCCGACTGGCGACCCCCAAAGCCCGACTAGCGACGATCCTCGCCCACTCGGCGAAGATTGCTGGCTCGTTTCACACACGGGGGTAATCTTTAGCCAATGATCGAGCAGCTCCTTGAAAACGCCGAACTCAACGAGAACGGAGTGTCGCATCGCCCCCAGGCGGTGCTCAAGCGGGCGTCGATTGTTTTCGTCGTTGTGTTTGCGCTATGGACGGCGTTCGGACTTCTCTCCTCGGTTCATTTTTTCTTTCAGCGCGGCGCGGACGCGCGATTTGGCGAAACGGCGAGTCACGTCGTCGTGTTCTACTGGGGCTGGGCCATCCTTACACCAGGCGTCATCCTCCTCACGAATCGTTTGATCAATGCACCGGGTTCCGCCTGGCTCCGAAGCGGAATGTTGGCGCTGCTGGGACTGGCGGTTGTCGTGGCGCACGGCGTGTTGCATCCGCTTCTGATCCGCATGATGGGCGTCGATTCACAGGCGTCGATCGATCTTCCAGGTCTCCAGTCGTTCGCGGTTCGCCATGGCGGAGGCGACCTGGCAACGTTCGCAGTGCTCGTTGGCGGGTGTTTGCTCTTCAACGCGAGCCGTCGCGAGCGCAAGCGTGCTCTGGCGTCCACCGCGCTCGAGGGACAACTCGCGCGCGCCGAGCTGGAGATTCTGCGGTGGCAGCTCCATCCGCACTTCCTGTTCAACGCGCTGAACACGGTTTCGACTCTCGTGCTCAAGGGCGATCAGGAATCTGCGGATCGCGCGATTGGCCTGATCTCGAATTACCTCCGCCATGCTTTGGCACAGCGTCCCGACTCGATGGTGTCGCTGCGCGAGGAGCTGGAGACCGTCGACCGCTACGTGGACGTGGAACGACTCCGATTCGGCGACACACTCGAGATTCGGGAATCAGTGGAGGCGACCGCACTTGATGGGCGAGTTCCCGGGCTGATTCTGCAACCGCTGGTAGAGAATGCCATCAGGCACGGCGTTGGGCGCGGGGCCGAGGGCGGATCCATCAGCATCACTGCCGCAATCGATCATGGCCGGCTATGCATCGGCGTGACCAATCCCCGCAACGACTTCGACGGTCATGACTCCACCCAATTCGGCCTGCGCTACGTGCGCGAGCGGCTTCAGCAATTCTACGGCGCCGGAGCTTCGTTCGAGCTGGTGCTGGGAACGTCGGAGAGTACGGCTGCGCTCGATCTGCCGTTCGTGATGAACGGTGAAGCAGCTTCATGAGTGCGCCATTGCGAGTGATGATCGTGGATGACGAAGCGCCGGCACGGGAAGGCCTGCGCATCCGCTTGAATCGGGAGAGCGACGTGTCGGTGATCGGCGAGTACGGAGACGTGTCGCGCGCGATCGAGGCAATCCGCGCGGATCCTCCGGATTTGCTGTTTCTCGACATCGAGATGCCACTGGTGGATGGTTTTGCGATGCTGTCGAGGCTGGAAAACGTCTCGCTTCCAGTAGTGGTCTTCGTGACTGCGCATCCCGATCACGCAGTGCGGGCATTTGGTGTGCGGGCGATCGACTATCTGTTGAAGCCGGTGGACCAGAAAAGGCTGAGCGAGGCGGTAGCGCGAGCCAGGGCGCATTGGGAGAGCGCGAGAAAGGCCGAGATCGCGGATCGCGTGCTCGGCGTTCTTCGCGATGCCGATCGAGGGATGCCCGCGGTCGAATCGAGCTCACACGGCGTGTCGAATCCGTTACGGATTCCAGTGCGGCGAGATGGCGGGATCCAATTCGTCGCTCCGTCGGAGATTGACTGGATCGAGGCGGCCGGCGACTCTGTGAGAATTCATGCCGGGAAAGCGACGCATCTCGTTCGCAAGTCGATGGGAGACGTGCTGGCATTGCTCGATGGAAGGAGTTTTCTGCGCATCCACCGCTCGACGATCGTGAACATCGATCGCGTGCGGGAGCTCCAGCCCTACTTTCACGGCGAGTATGTCGTGGTGTTGCGGGATGGCGCCAAGCTCAAGCTGAGTCGGGGGTATCGCGATTCGCTGGCGAGGCTTCTGGGTTCCGTTCCCGAATAGCCAATGCGCCGGAATCGCGCTATCTCGCGCTCAGGTGCTCAGAGGGATGGACCACCCGAGAAATAACAGCGCTATGATAAGGACAACATCGGCGACAACGAGCTCTGAGTCGGCGTCATCATCTCGGCGCCGCTGTCGGTGATCGCCATGATGTCCTCCAGGCGAATCCCGAATTTCCCGTACTGGTAGATCCCGGGCTCGTCGCTGAAAGTCATGCCCGGCTGCATCACTATCTGACTGCCGCGGACGAGGTACGGCCACTCGTGTCCTTCCAGTCCGATTCCGTGACCGAGTCGGTGGGTGAAGGTGCGATAATCCGGACCATAACCGGCATCAGTGATCACTTTGCGGGCAGCCGCGTCGACATCGCCGCATCTCTTTCCCGGAGCAGCGGCCGCTAACGCGCTTCTCTGCGCCTCGTGGACGATGTCGAAGACTTTCTGCGCTTCCGGCGCGGGCGTGCCGAAGGCGACCGTACGCGTCATGTCCGACTGGTAGCCTAGAACGCTGGTCCCGCCGTCGACCAGCACGACCTGGTTCTCCGCGAGGGAGCGCGGCTTGGGCAGTCCATGTGGGTACGCGGACGACTCGCCGAAGAGCACCAGCGCGAACCCACCCGGAAAGCCCCGTTTCGCAAAGCCGTCCAGCACATTTCGCGCGAGCTGGGCCTGAGTCATTCCCGCTCGCAGCGTTTTGAATGCGTCGCGATAAACGTCGAGCGTGATGCGATTGGCGTAGCGCATGATCTCGATCTCGTGCGCCGACTTCACTCCCCGGCAGGCATTGGTGATCGCCTCGGCGGTGCCAAACAGAATCGCCGGATTGGCGAGACCCATCTCGCTGTAGACGAAAGTGCGGGCGGTGCCATCGATCGCGACTTTGCCCGTCGAGATGCCCCAATCCCTGAAGACGCCCGCGATCAACGCCTCCGGACTCTGATCCTCCTGCCAGACACGGATCTCGAATCGCCCGCCAACCTGGTCCTCGGCGCGCTGCTGCTCGAACCCGGGCGCAATGACGATTGGCTTTCCGGTCTGTGGAAGAATGAATGCGAAGAGGCGCTCGCTCCGCGACCAGTCGATGGCGGCGAAGTACGTCATGTTCGCGCCGGGCTCGATGAGCATGGCTGAATAGCCGAGCTCTTTCATGAGACGTTGCGCCTTGTCGCGGCGTTGGAGTCGCTCGGCCTCGCTTATCGGTGGAGGGGCGTCGGGGTAAAGGGATCGAATCGGACTGGGGTTGGAGCTCCCGTCATGCCGTTCATCGAGTGGATTTGCGAGAGCGGTGGACGGCGCTACGCCGAGCACTGCCACGCCGCCGGCGAGAGCGGCCCCACGTTGAACGAATTCTCTGCGTCGCATGTGTCTCCCGGAAGGCGTACGTCTGGAGAAACGATGCGTCGAGCCGGGAGATCTAACCAGAGCAGCAAGCCGGACGATAACTTTCGCAGAACCCCATTTCACCAACTGGGAGACCCGGAATGATCAGGCGTGCACTGTTTCTACTCTGCGTTCTGGCCTCGCCGGCATCGGCGCAGGACAGCACGGTTACGCTGTGGACGCGCGAGATCCTGAATTCCTCAAGGCTCAACGAGCAGCGCTCAATATATGTTGCGACGCCCGAGGGTTACCGGGCGGGTACCAATCGCTATCCGGTCCTGGTGATTCTGGACGCCAGCGATCGACCGCAGTTCAACCTCGCCATCGCCAACGTGGCTTTCCTCGGGAACCGAGGCGCGATTCCCAATCTCATCGTCGTCGGAATTCCGAATGGGAAAGATCGAACCCACGATCTGACGCCGATCGCGATCGGGGCGTTGGCGAAAGACTTTCCGACGGCGGGCGGAGCCAGGGCCTTCTCCGATTTCATCGTCGACGAGGTCCTTCCGCTCGTTCGGGCGAAGTACCGGACGCTGCCAGGGGTCATTCTGGCCGGACACTCGTTCGGCGGACTAGTTGCGCTCGAGGTGGCGGCGAACAGACCGGGAGCGTTCGCCGGCGTCATCGCGATGAGCCCGGCGCTCTGGTGGAACGAATCGAGCGGGGTAGTGGCTTATTCCGACGCCATTGCCAGAGCGACCAAGCGACAGCGCCTCTTCGTGACGAGCGGTGGCCTGGAGGCCGACATCGATAAACCGACTGTGCTTCTCTCTCGCCGACTGGATTCACTCAAGCCGGCCTATACTGCATTCGGGCACCAGCGCTACCCCGAAGCCACCCACGGCCTGACGCCGGCGCCGAGTCTGGTCGATGGCCTGCGCTTCATTTTCGAGCCCATCTCGGTCGCGAAACTCCCCATCTCGACGCTCGGCCCCGGCACCGACTCGGCGACAGCGATGAACGCGTTCCTCGAATCCAAACGCCGGTACGCGCTGGGGGCTCACGACTTCGGACTCGACGAGCGGTTCCCGGAGATGGCGACGAATCAATTTGGATACGGAGTGTTGCAGGCCCTCAAAAATCCCGCCTTCGCCGTCTGGGCGTTCCGTCAGAACGTCGAGCTCTATCCTGAGTCAGCGAACGTTTACGACAGTCTAGGCGACGGGCTGCTGGCGATGGGAGATACGGCGGCCGCAATCCCGCAGTTCCGGCGCGCGGTCGACGTTGCGGTCCGGACCAACCATCCCGTGTTGGCGGAGAGCATGAGGAAGCTAAACGCACTTGAGGAAAGTCGAGGCAAAACAAAGCGGCAGTGAGGGCGTCCATATATTGCAAGGGCGGCCGGTGGGGTTTTAGATTGCTTCCTGCCGCCTAAGCGCGGTGAAAACCGAGCACTGCCCCTTGGTGTAACTGGCAACACGCCTGATTCTGGATCAGGAGAGTCCAGGTTCGAAACCTGGAGGGGCAATCTGATCCAACTACATTTCCCCGCTTCGCTTACGTGCGAGGCGGGGATTTTTTGTACTACCTTGCGTCTCAAGCGTGCCAGTTTGTTAGCCAGTTTCTCGACAGCTTGACTACCGGATTAACCTCAACCCCGGCTTCGGCATGCCCGGTTTTGAGTGCTTCTGGTCGAGTCGAGTCGGAGGGTTTTTGGGATGGCACAACAATGTTGGGCAAGAGGGAGCCACCGATTACTTCAATATGTTCTACTTCTACGCCTTCTGAGGGGTTCGCAAAATGATGAGTCCTTGCTTTGACGTGTGGTGTTACAGGCTGCGAAGGCGCACTATGACTTTAGCAGCTCTCGCGTTGACGATGCTCTCCAACGGGGCGGTCGCACAACGCTCCGTTAAAGTCGGATTTACCCATGCTCGAGCGAACGATAGGGCCTTCTCGGGCGTAGCTAGTTATCGAGTTCCGGGTAAGACGAACGCAAGTGTCAATAGCGATGTGCCGCATGGTGTCATTGGCGGAGCGCTTGGTGCTGTCGCGGGAGGCGCCTTCGGATACGCTCTGGCAGTTGGACTTTGCGAGAAAAGTGGCGGGTGCAGCGGTGGAACTGCCGCACTTACCGGAGCCGCGATTGGGGCAATTCTCGGTGTCGGCGTCGAATGGCTAATTCGAGGGGGCTCCTAGGAGCGAGCCCGCGCGGGCGTGCGAAACCACTGCGTCAGGGTTAGAAAGTCTAAATAGCAAGGTGTCAGTAACTGTCTTGAGCGATGTTTGTCACGCGGCCGGCTTCAGTCGCTGCGAAAACCCCCCGAGTGGTTGTTACTCGGGGGTTTTTTTGTCCGCGGAAGATCGTTACTGGGTCGTAGCGACTCCGCGAGCTCGACGACGAGCCGCAACCGCGGGGAAGTCGAGCAGGTTGAGCGCGTAGTCAGCCTTCACCCGGTTATTCCACGCCGCCGCTTCGGCGGTGTGCCCGAGCGCTGCGTGAGCACCGGCAATGCGATTCATGACGATTACATTCGTCGTGTCAGCGCCCATCAGCACCTTGAGCGCATCGGCAGGCTTACCCTGTGCCGTCAACTGATAACCCTCTGCTGCCGCAACCAGATTCTTCGAGACGGTGGGGTCGGTGGCGGCTCTCGCCTTGAGCGATGCCAGCTCCTGACCCGCCGGCGCCCAGTGCTTGAGCATGCCGTGGCTCATCGCGCCGTAGTAGTAAACCTGCCACGGCACGTCGGAGCTTGCTGTCTTGGCAGTCGCCAGTGACTGGTGCGCCGCGACGTTTCCTGCAAACGCCTGGCTCGCCGCCAGCTGCCCGTAGGTGATCGCCGCCAACCGCGGATTATTTTGCGCTCTGGCCTCGCCAGCGATCGCTTCCAGTTGCTTGACCAGTGGCTCTGGTGCCCCCTGGAGTGAATAGGTGCCGGCGATCTGCCGCATGTATCCCAGCTTTTCCTGGGGAGTCCACGCGTTGGCGATCGCCTGATTCAGGTAAGCTCTCGCCTGATCGTAGTGTCCCTGCAGTGCTTCAACCTCGGCAAGTCCAGCGTATGCTTCGGGAAACTTCGGCGAGAGTGAGGCAGCCTGCTTGTAGTGAGTGGTGGCCGCCGGAAAGTCTCCGTTCCACTGCAGAAGCTCGGCGTAGGTATCGTGTGGATTGGGAGCTGTCGGATTCAGCTCCACCTGTCGCCTCGCAGCCGCCAGCGCACCGGACCGATCGCCATTGAACCACGAGGTATACGCCAGGCCGTTGTAGCCGAGCGGATAATCGGGAAAGCGCGCGACTAGCGCTTTCGTTTCCGGCCAGGAGGCGCCGAAGCCACCCGCATTTCCGAAGGCGACCAACCGGTCCGACGGCATCAGCTGCGATGCAGCGCTGAATAGCGCCTTCGCTGCAGCCGGGTGATTGAGTGCTCCCTCCCGATAGGCTGCGGCGAGAATGAGCTCGTTCGCGGTTCCGCGCGCTGCGTCGGCAACGCCGCGATTCAGCTCGGCGTTGAGGGTCGCGGTGTCAGGTGGCGGGTTGCTCCCAGTAAGCAGCACGCGCGCGAGCCCGAAATTCGGATCGGAGGCAACGGCCGCCTGAAAGTGTGCAGTAGCCGACTCTGTCGAGAGGTTCTGGAGATCATTTACACCTGCCCTGAACTCCGCGGCGGCCTGCGGATTGGAAGTACTCAACTTGAGGGCGGGATCGGCCTGCGATTTTGCGGTCAGCGGGGCGATCGAGAGCATTGCGCCGGCCGCGACCAGCATGCTAAAACGGCTACTCATTGTGGTTCTCCTGGGGTGGGATTTGGAAGGGCAAGCCTGAGCCGGTTCGATCCGTCTAATTAGCCGGTCGCCGGCAGTGCCGGCAAGACGGTCGTCCACCATCCTCATACGGAGATAACCACTCTGTGAGACCCCGACCGTGACATTCCGACGCGCGAATGAGTCCTCCCGGTGGATATCACAGAGAGATCACAACGTTGGCGTGGGGTCGGTTCACAAGGCTTAGCCGCGGTCTGGTGGCATTGGCGGGAGGGGCGTTGCTAAGTGCGACGCCCGCCGACACCGCCTCGGCGCAATCTGCCAGCGAGCTTGGGGCCTGGGACGGACTTGTTCTGTCGCCGATTGGCGCGTTGACTCCGATCGCTCGTGTCGCGAACGACCGGGACTTCCGCCAGAGTGATCTGTGGCTCCGATACGGTCGCTGGAGATACAACGCAGACGACGCGATCCACAACAACGTTGGCGTAACCTTCTTTCGCCGGCCACGCTCCGGCAGCACCGAGATTGGGTTCACCGCTGCCTATCTCTCACTGTCGTGCCCGACGTGCGCCCCGTGGCTGTCCGGGGGCGTAAGCCTTCAATCGACATTCCGGCGGGTCGAACTCGTCGACGGACGTTGGCGAACATTGGGAGCGCGAGTCGACATTGGTGGTGCTCGCTATCTCGGTGAGGGTCACACGACCGCGGCCTCGGCTGCCGTCGAGGCTGTCTTCAACGGCGGCGTCCCCTTCGTCCGACAGTCGCAGTTGTCGGTCGAGCTGACCGAGGGTTTCGGGCTCGCTCGCATCGCCTACGTGGACGGAATCGACGGCGGAATCAGACCCACCCTTGGAGCGGCCCTGGCCTGGACTTTCAAATCAGGGTTGGCGGTCAACGTTGGCACGGAGAGAATCGTTCTCGCCGACGCGCCTCCGCAAATCGGACTCGGATTGTCCTGGAGGGTGCGCTGAGCGGCAAACGGGGCGTTTCATTGCCGCCGTGTGTGCTGACCATCTGGGCTGCGGGGTTCCTGGTGAGCTGCGCTCCGCAGGGAATCCTGGGCACGAGCGGGAACTGGAAGCGCGGAACGACGACGCACTTCATCACGGTCGGATCCGAACCGCGCGACTACATCCTTCACGTTCCGCGGCGTCGGCCGGTTCTTTTGGGAGGCGCCGTCCGGCCATACTCGCTCGTGCTGGTTTTGCACGGGAGCGCCGGCACTCCTGACGACATACGTCAGACTTCCCGGATGGACTCTCTGAGCGAGGTGTTGCGCTTCGCCGTCGCATACCCGAGCGGGACTAACGGCGGCGGATTGTACCCGACGGATTGGAACGGCGGAACGTGTTGCGGGGCCGCCGCCAGAAATAACGTGGATGATGTCGGCTTCCTTGCCGCACTCGTGG
>JALYYH010000165.1 GCA_030946665.1 Gemmatimonadota bacterium | reverse complement strand
CTCTCGACACCATCGGAGTCAAGCAGTTTCCGAATCTCGCCACCCTGCAGGGCGGCCTTCAGCAGCTGACGGGTAATCCGAACTGGCGCGCGACGCTGGGTAACACGCAGGTCAACCTGCGCGATCGGATCACCGCCATTCCATTCGTCTTGGAGGCGGGGCTGTCGAAACGATTCTCGATCGGCGTCCAGATTCCCTACGTAACCACGCACTCCGCCGTCGATTTCAAAGTGAATCTGAACGGAATCGAGGGGAATCTCGGATTCAACCCCGCACTGGCCGTCCCGGCCGCGCAGGCGCAGAATGCGGCAATGTTCGCGCAGTTCACCGCCGCAGCGACCAACCTCCAGAATGCCCTCAACAATTGTCAGGCAAATCCCGCGGCCCCCGGCTGCGCTGGGCTCAACGCACAGCGCGCGAACGCGCAAGCACTTATCGCGAATTCGACCGCCTTTGCGGGTGGTATCAATTCGATCTACTCCACGTCGCCTTTCGTTCCGATAGCCGGAACCGATGCTCAGGCTACAATCGAAGCACGCGTTGCGGCGTTTAGAAACTTGTACCAGCGCTTCGGCGTAAACAGCATCGCAGCCACCACCACGGGCCCCTTCGCATCGCAGAGTCGTCTCACGCTCGCGGATGCTCAGACCATTCTCACAGACTCGCGCTTCGGAATTGTCGCCGATCCGCTCACGACAACAGGGCATTCGCATGTGGGCGACATCGACCTCGGCGCCAAGTTTCTGGCGTACGACTCCTTCGAGGGCAGCACCGAGGCGAGAATGTCACCGGAGGGTCTCAACTTCCGAACGTCAGTCGGTGCAATGTTTCGCGTTCCCACCGGTCAGGTCGAGTCGGCTAACAATTTCGTCGACGTCGGAACTGGTCGCGGAGCCAAGGCACTGGAGGGACGGTGGTTCGGCGATATCCTGGCCGGCAGCCATTTCTGGCAGTCCTTCGTCGTCCGCTACAACAAGCCGTTCTCTGATGAGCAGGAGATGCGCATCATCGATCTCCCCAATCAGGAGCTGGCGCCGGTTTATCGCCGCCAAACAGTAAAGCGGCAACTGGGCGCCGCGCTCGAGTTCGAGACCACCCCACGCATCGTGATCAACGATTTCTTCTCCGTTTCCGGCCAATATGTCTATCGACACAAGGCCCAGGATCATTACACGGGAACCTTCACCATCCCCGCGGCGACGACCGGGTTTGCCGACATCACGCTCGATGCGTCGACACTCGATCTGGAAACGGAAACGGGAGAGCATCGCCTGGGCGGCGGAGTCTCCTTCTCCAATCTCTACTCCTTCGACCAGGGCAGAGCGAAGATTCCCTTCGAGGTCACGTACCTCCACTGGCAGACGGTGAAGGGTTGGGGCGGCAATCAGCCCAAGTTTTTCACCGACCAGGTGCAACTGCGGCTCTACGCGAGAATCTTCGGCGGCAAGTAAGCGCCCGTAAGACAAAGAGCGCCGGCCGTCTGGCCGGCTCTTTTTTTAAGCGGGAGCGGTCGCGCTCTCCAGCAGCTCCTTCGCGTGGGCGCGGCTCACTTTGCTCTCGGGATCTCCGCCGAGCATCCGCGCAATCTCGTTCACCCGACTGCTGCCTTCGAGCACGGAGATGTCAGCGGTCGTAACGCCCCCTTTTGCGCCTTTCGCCACCACGATATGATGATGCGCGCGGGCAGCGATCTGGGGCAGGTGTGAAATGGCGAAAACCTGATGCTCCCTGGCGACGCGTCTGAGCGTGTCGCCCACCTGCAGCCCGACGCGTCCGCCAATTCC
Organism: Gemmatimonadota bacterium; assembly: GCA_030946665.1. The sequence continues at coordinate 1,802 of JALYYH010000165.1, read as the reverse complement.
CGCATCGACCTCGTCGAAGATCAGCGTCGGAACGCGATCCACGCGCGCAAGAATTGTCTTGAGAGCGAGCATCACGCGGGAAAGCTCTCCGCCCGACGCGACGCGTGCCAGCGGCCGCTCCTCGTGACCGACGTTGAGTGCAACCCGGAACTCCACATCCTCGGCGCCCTCGGCTGTCGGCTCGTCACGCGCGATCAGCGCCACCGAGAAGTGTCCGTCCGGCATTCCAAGCTGCGGCAATAGCGCGTCGACCGCCTTGGCGAGCTTTCGCGCGGCGGTCGTTCGCATCTCCGAAAGCCTTTCCGCTGCAGCGAGCAGGCGGCGTCGGGTGTCTGTCTCCCGCGAAGTGAGATTGGCGAGATCGAACTGCGCAGTATCGATGAGATCGAGCTCCGACCGCGCCGAGCGGCCTGTCTCGACGACGTTGTCCAGGGCGGGTCCGTATTTCTTCAGCAGGCCGAACAGCTTGTCCCGACGCTGGCGCACTTCTTCGAGCCGCTCGGGATCGAGGTCGACCGAGCCCGCATAATCCTCCACGCTTCGCGCGAGCTCCTGCAACGCATAGAACCCGGCGTCGAACGACTCCTGCATCCGCGCTGCGGAAGGATCGATCCGCTCGATTGCCGTGAGCGGTCGCTGCGCAGAGCCGAGCTGGCTGAGCACGCTTCCTTCGTCACCGGAGAGCAGAGCGTTCAAGCTCGTTGCCAACGTGCGCAGCTCGTCGGCGTTCTCCAGCACCCGGGCTTCATCCTCGAGTTTCGTGTCTTCACCCGGCGACACGCGCGCGTCTTCAATCTCCTTCGCAACGTGCCGGAGATAATCGGCGCGCTTTTCCGCCTCGGCGCGCCGCGTCGAGAGCGCCGAAATCTCGCGCCGCACGGTCGCCAGCTCGCCGTACGTAGTTCGCACGACCGCGGCCTGAGCTTCCGCGCTTCCGAACGCGTCGAGTATCTCGCGTTGGGAGTCAGCGTCGAGAAGTGTCTGGGCGTCGTGCTGGCCGTGAAGGTTTACGAGCTGCCGCCCTATATCTGCGAGAACAGTCGCGGTCACGGGTGCGCCATTGATCCACGCGCGCCCCCTGCCGTTGGATGCAATCTCTCGCTTCAGCACCAGCGTATCGTCTTCGACGTCGATTCCGCGGTCATCGGCGAGCTTGGCGATTCCATTTACGCGCGCGATATCGAACACACCTTCGACCGTGGCCTTCTCCGCGCCTGAGCGGATGAGATCGGCGTTCGCGCGCTCCCCCAACAAAAGTCCGAGAGCGCCCACGATGATCGATTTTCCCGCACCCGTCTCGCCCGACAACACGTTGAAGCCCTCGGCGAGTGGCAGCGTCACCGATTCGATGATCGCAAAATTCCGGATGCGGAGCTCTGTCAGCATCAGGACCTCAGATCCTGGTCGGGCAACCCTCCCCAACCAAGCTTGACTCTCATGCGCTCGAAGAAAGTCGCGCCGGGAAAGCGAACGATGCGCACCGGACTGTCCGCCTTTCTCACCTTGAGCTTCTCACCTCTGACGAAGCTCGTGCCGACCTGTCCGTCCACGGTGACAAGTAACTCCGTTGGACTGTCACTGACTTCCACCGTGACCTCCGCATCAGCCGGAATCACAAGAGACCTAATGGCAAGGGTGTGCGGCGAGATCGGAGTGATGATAATCGATTCCAGTGTCGGGACCACAACCGGACCACCCGCCGACAGACTGTAGGCAGTCGAGCCCGTCGGCGTCGAGATTACGACTCCGTCCGCGGCGTAATTCCCAATGCTCTCGTCGTCGACAAAAACATTGAGCCGCAC
>JALYYH010000138.1 GCA_030946665.1 Gemmatimonadota bacterium | reverse complement strand
TGGTCCGCTGCGCAGCACGACCAGCGTGGTGCTGATGATGTACGAGGAGGGCTTCCGCTGGTGGCGGATGGGATACGCCGCTTCGATTGCCTTCGTGTTGTTCGTGGTGATCCTGATCGCGACGCTCATTCAGTTCCGCCTGCAGAAGGACAGAACCTAGATGTCGCGCACCAACGTCGACTCCGCGCTCACGCGGCGGCGCGTCTCGCAGGTCGTTCTCCATACGCTTTTGATCATCGGCGCGCTCATCGCGCTGCTGCCGATGTTGTGGATGCTTTCCGCCTCGTTCATGCCGAGCGGTGAGGCCAGCACTTACCCGCCGCACTTTCTTCCAAGCCGGATGACATTCGCGCACTATGGTGAGCTGTTCACGCGATTGAATCTCGGGCGGTACCTGTTCAACAGCACTCTGATCGCGTTCATCGTCACCGGGTTGTCGCTGGTGATCAACTCGATGGCCGGGTACGCGTTTGCCAAGCTCAGATTTCGCGGACGCGATCGAGCGTTCCGAATTCTGTCGCTCGGACTGGTGCTTCCGGTGCAGGTGGCGATGCTGCCGCTGTTCCTGCTGATGAAAAATCTCCATCTTATCAACACCTACTGGGGCGTGATCATTCCGGGGATGGCGAGCATCTTCGGGATTTTTCTGATCCGGCAGTACGCGCTGTCGATTCCCGACGACATGCTCGACGCCGCGCGCATCGACGGCGCGTCGGAGCTCAGGATCTACTGGTCGGTGGTGGTGCCGGGGATTCTACCCATTCTGGCGACGCTCGCAATCTGGACTTTCCTCGCGACGTGGAACGATTTCATGTGGCCGTTGATCGTCCTCAGCGATGAGGCGCATTATACGCTGCCGGTTGCGCTAGCGAATCTTTCGGGCGAACACGTGATGGATACCGAGCTGATGATGGCCGGGTCGGTACTGACGGTGATACCAGTGCTCGCCGTCTTCCTCTTTCTACAGCGGTACTACATCCAGGGCGTCATGGCCGGGAGTGTCAAAGGATGATTCGTGGTTCGATCGGGTTGTTGATGTGCTGTACCGTTGCGGCAGGCGCCCAGACTAGCGTCCCTACTATAGTATTGGATTCGTTCGACTCGGTCAGTCAGTGGACCACCACGCCCGCCGACGGCGTCGAGATATCCGTTCATCCAGACTCTGGAGGTTTGCACGGCCGCTCGATGCGGGTGGATTTCGATTTCCACGGTCACGGCGGATACGCGGTGATCCATCGTCCCCTCAGCCTGACGCTGCCGTCCAACTACGAGTTCTCACTCGGGATCAAGGGCGATGCGCCGACGAACACCCTCGAGCTCAAGATGATCGACTCCACCGGTGAAAATGTCTGGTGGTCGAACAATCCCAACTTCCAGTTTCCGAAAGATTGGCAAACGCTCACCCGCAAAAAGCGGCAGATCTCCTTTGCCTGGGGCCCAACCACCGACAAGGAGCTGAAGCGCTTTTCCGCGATTGAGATCGCAATTACCGCGGGCTCGGGTGGAAAGGGAAGTATCTGGCTCGACGATCTTGCCGTTACGCCTCTCGATCCCGCAACGCGCTTCTATTCCGCGCCGAGCATTGCCGCGTCATCGCAAGTTCAGGGATACGAGATCGGTCGCGCGATCGATGCCGACGCGAACACCGCCTGGCGAAGCGCGCCGGTGCGCGCGATTCCCACACAAGCAGGCTCTACTCCCGCGACGTCTGGCACGGTACCACCAGGCGCGGAGACGATCGACATCGACTTCCTCGGGCGCCGCGAGTTCGGCGGACTCGTGATCGGGTGGGAGCCCGGACGGCGCGCGAGCTCCTACGAAGTGCAAGGCTCGCTCGACAGGCAGAACTGGCGAACGCTCTACACCGTCAATCGGGTGTCGGCGTCGCCACTGGCGCAGATCGTGGCTTCGTCGGGCAAAATCGCGACCGCGGCCTCCCCACTCTTCCGCGATTATCTGTACATGCCGGAAAGCGATACCCGCTTTCTGCGCATCGTACTCGCGTCGCCGGAGAACAAAGCTGGCTACGGCATCCGCGACATCAGCATCAAGCCGCTCGACTGGGCGATGAGCGAGAATGATTTCTTCATGGCCGTTGCCAGGGATGCGCCGAGGGGAAGCTACCCGAAGCCGTTCCTGAGTGAGCAATCGTACTGGACGGTGATCGGCGTCGATCGCGACAGCGCCGAAGCGCTGATCAATGAAGAAGGAATGATCGAAGTGGGACGCGGACAATTCTCGATCGAGCCATTCCTCCTCAGTGACGGCAAGCTCGTCACCTGGAACGACGCCAAGACTTCCGTGACACCCAATCGGGAATCGCTGCCACTGCCACAGGTGACGTGGAGCGCGAACGATCTGGACCTCACCATCAGCGCGTTCGCCGCGGGCTCGTCGGATTCGTCCGTCCTCTACGCGCGCTATAGCGTCACCAACAACTCCAGGAAATTTCGCCGACTAACCCTTTATCTCGCGATCAGGCCTTTTCAGGTAAATCCGCCCTGGCAGTTCCTTAATCTTCCTGGGGGCGTTGCTCGAGTCGACACGATCTCATTGCAGGGATCTACTGCACGCGTCACCGGCAACAAGTTCGTGCGCTCGCTAGCGTCGCCGAGCGGTTTTGGAGCCGTCGCGTTCAACGATGGAAACATCGTCGACTGGCTACGCGCCGGAAAGCTTCCGACTCCCACCACCGTAACTGATCCCACCGGCCATGCGTCCGCGGCGTTCGGATATCAGCTCGAGCTCGGCCCCCGTGCGACGTCGAGTCCTATCGACCTGGCGGTGCCGCTTCACGGCGGAGATCTGAGCCTCGCCCAGTTGCTGCGCTCTACAGCCGGACCAACCGTCACCTTACTACCCGGGCAGGGCGAACGCGCGGTGTCATCTCAGCTGGAGAAGACAGCCGCCGAGTGGCGCGAGAAGATGGGCCCGGTCAGCATCACGCTCCCACCATCAGCTGCCCGTTACACCCAGACGATGCGCACGCAGCTCGCGGATATTCTCATCAACCGAGATGGCGCGGCGATCCAGCCCGGCTCGCGGAGCTACTCGCGCTCCTGGATTCGCGATGGCTCGCTTACGTCGAGCGCCCTGCTCAGGCTCGGCCACGCCAGGGAGGTAAAGGATTTCATCGAGTGGTATGCTCCGTACCAGTACGACAACGGCAAGGTACCGTGCTGCGTCGACGAACACGGTGCGACGCCGGTTCCCGAGAACGACAGTCACGGCGAATTCATTTACCTGGTGGCCGAGTACTATCGCCACACCGGCGACAAGGCGGAGCTGGAAAAGATGT
>JALYYH010000129.1 GCA_030946665.1 Gemmatimonadota bacterium | reverse complement strand
CGTCGAAGATCCGCTCGTCCCGGATCGGGATCCTCTCTTCGCTGTCCTCGTAGTGCTTGGCCAAAGTGTACTGCATGGCCGCCACCGGAAGATCGTCCTCCGAGGGCTCGGGAACTTCGGGCACCTGATGCGCTATCTCCTTCATGACTCTGCCGACGTACTCGAGCTTGGCCAGCGCGCCCCAACCGTCGTATGCTCGACGCCAGTCGACACCGGGCGTGAGCCACACCGCGAACGTTTCGGCGAAATCCTCATCGGGATGCTTCTGTGCGTACCAACCGAGTATGTGCCGGACAAAGTCGTGGGAAAACGGATCGGCGCGATATCGCTCGCGGTATGGACGCGAGTAGGGACCGAACATCTTTCGCCAGTCGGGGCGGTCGTAAAGTCGATAGGCATAATTGAATGCGTGACCGGCTTCGTGCCGCAGATAGCGCATCGATTCGTCTTCGCCCTCGACGGTCGTGGAATAGTCTTCTTCGATCTTCGACAAGCGCGCATCAGCGAGATAGAATGGCACTCCGATCAGCGGCACTCCGTCCGGGCAGCCCCACTGGTCACTGAGGTAAACGGGCGGACGGAAGTCCAGGCCCTTGGCCGCGAGCTCCTCGTACAACTGGTTGACGAGCTTCTCGAGCAGCGTTCCGTGTATCGCCAGACCAATGTCGGAGATACGTTGCGCCAGGAGCGCGTGCCGCTCTCCTTCCCAATTGGGGGCGGATTCTTCCACAGCGCACAGTCGGGCAAGCACCGTACCGGTCCAGGGCCTGGGTGGTTTACCTGCCACTCACGACATGCAAAAGGCCCCGCCGATTAGGGCGGGGCCTCTCTCTTCGTTCTTCTAGTAGCTGCGCTCGCTTACGCCGCGCGCGTCGCTGCTTCGGTGGCTGCGTCCGGCACCGGACCCCAGATGTAGGCCGAGAAGACGGGCGTTGGCTCCGTCTTGTCCCCCCTGGAGATGATGATGCCGAGTGGCTCGGATGAAACTGCTTCCTTACGAACCTTTTTCATTAACCTCTCACTTTGTATGGCTGCACGTGTGGCTTGAGCCGCTTAAGGGCACTACACGTACCATATCAGACGTCAATTGCAAATCATTGTTAATAAATGAGTTGCACGGCTGGCACTTCTACAGCTGAGGCCTATGTGTAGCGGAATGACACACCGCTATGGGACACCTGTGTCACACGGACACAGGAATCAGCTCGCGATTTTTCGCGCGAGAAAGCTCTTCGAGGAACCGGAGTCGTCTTCGACCGAGATCGACCAGCCTTTGTACTGGCGTCGCAACTCGGCGACCGATACGCCTCGCCGTCCCCTCACGATCGTCCCGACCAGATGAACCCCGCCGTCGCGGGTTGCGCCCTGGAGAAGCTCGAACGCGCGACCGCGCTCTTCCACTGACAGGTCGCTGAACGCCTCCGATGTGCAGACGAGGGCGCCGAGCGGGACGTCGGGTGACCAATCGGTGAGGTCAGCAACATAGCTCTGGATCCGATCGCCGAGCCCGGCGGCGTGGGCGGCGTTCATCACGCGCTCCAGTGAATCGACCTCGCGATCTACAGCGGTGACATCGCACCCGTGCGCCGCGAGATAGAGCGCGGTGCGGTCTATGTCTCCACCGGCGACGAGAACTTTCGACTCCGCTGGAGGATGGACTTCGCGCGCGAGTATCCCATCGGGTCGGATTCCCCAATGCTCGGGCCGGCGGTATTCCTCCAGCAGCTTGATGCGCTTTCTTCGCCACGTGTCATAGGCGGGGATGCGCAGGCGCTTCCTGATTATTCGATCGACTTCCGCCCACAACAAAAGTTCATCCATTCCGAACTGCTCGGCCGCGCGCAGTGAAGCGGCAGCCTCATCGCCAATCTTTAGAATGGCGGACCGTGACACCGACTCCTTGTAATTCTCGATCTCGTTCTCGACGTACAGCTCGTATTCGTGCTTGAGAGAGCGGGGACTATGTTGCGCCATGGTGTCGGGCAGGGGTGGACAGGCGTTTAAGCTAGACCCGCTGCCTCAAGTCGCAAGAGCGAAGTTCGTGAAGCTCGACCGTGACGGATCGAGCCGGATGCAAGCGTGTTTTCCCGTTGCGTGTTGGCGGGTCGGAGCGACATCCTGTCCCATACTGTTGAGCATCAATAGGGGAAAGCGCGATGGAAATCAAATTCCACCGGTCAGAGCAAGCTTGGCGCGATAAAACGTGGCGGCCAGCGAAAAGGGGTCCGTGGGGCTACCATGGGCGCAAAATTACCGGCATCGAGCCGCCGAACGCCCTCAAGGACCACGGCGACACCTTCAGGTTTCTTCCGGGCAGAACGATAGCATATCCAGCGGAGCGCGTATTAGATGCCCGAGCTTCCTGAGGTTGAACGCGCCGCCCGACGCTTGGCACGAGCAGCAAGCGGGAAGCGTATCGCAGCGGTCAAGGCGATCCATCCAGCGCTCAAAAGGAAGCTGTCGCCGGCTCAATCCCGCGCGGCTCGAGGGAAGCTAATCGACCGAATAGAGCGGAAAGGGAAACACCAGCTGCTCCATCTCGAGAGCGGTGATACGCTCGTGGTTCATTTCAGGATGAATGGCGACTGGGAGATTGGAACGACCCAGGAGCCGCTCGACCGATTCGCGCGCGCCGTGATCGAGCTCACCGATGGAACCAGGATCTCGCTCGTCGATCGGCGGGCGCTCTCCTCGCTTACTCTCGACAACAAAGGGACTTCCTCGCTGCCAAAGCTGGGGCGCGAAGCAAGCGATCCGGCCCTCGATGCCGATTATCTCACGGATGTACTCAGTCGCAGGAAGATCGCGATCAAGCCCGCGCTCATGGATCAGTCGGTCGTCGCCGGCCTCGGTAACATCTACGCCGCGGAAGCTCTCTGGGAAGCGATGATCGATCCACGGACGGCGGCCACCGCCATCTCGAGGGAGAAGCTCGAGAAGCTGGTCGCAGCAATCAGGCTCGTGCTCAGCCCGAAGAAGCGCCGGCCTGGGCGCTACACGCAAACGCGGGGGACGAGCAGGTTCGCCGTATACGATCGGGAAGGAGAAAATTGCCGGCGCTGCGACGGAACGATCGAGCGCATCGTCCAGGCTGGACGCTCCACCTATTTCTGCCCGTCCTGCCAGACTGGGTGATCAGTCCATGACTTCGAGCAGCGCGCCTTTGATATAGCCCGTTTCGGGAATGGTCAGCACCTCCGGGTGATCGAGTGGTTGTCCGGTGAGAGCCCGGATGGCGATGCGACGCCCGCTGTCGGCGGCCGCGTCCTGCAGCATCTCCAGAAAGAGCGGCTTCGTCAGATGAAAGCTGCAGCTAGCCGTATACAGCAGCCCGCCGGGCGCGAGCAGGCGCATCGCGCGCAGGTTGATGTCCTTGTACCCCCGAATCGCGCCCGGAATCGCGGCCCGGGTCTTCGCGAACGCGGGCGGATCGAGCACGATGGTGTCGAACGTGATGCCCTCCCGCTCCTGTTCCCGGAGGTAGTCGAATGCATTCGCCTCCACGAATGAAATGTTCTCGAGCGAGTTCCGCGCTGCATTGTCCGCCGCTCGAACGAGCGCCGGAGCGGATGTATCCAGTGCCGTCACGTGCGTGGCTTTCCGCGCCAGGTGCAGAGCGAATGATCCGTGATAGCTGAAGCAGTCGAGCGCGCGCCCGCGGGTCACTGTCCCCACAAAGTGGCGGTTCTCTCTCTGGTCGAGAAACGCGCCGGTCTTCTGTCCCGTCCAGGGAGCAGCGAGGAATTTGACGCCGTATTCGTGCACCTCGATCTCGCGGGGGACTTCTCCCTGCAGCACCAACGTCTCACGAGGCAATCCTTCCTTGGCCCGCAGCGGGACATCGTTCCGCGCCAGGATCCCGGCGGGCTCCGCGAGTGAGCGTAGCGACGACACAATCTCCTCTCTGAAGCGCTCGATTCCGGCGCTCATGAACTGCACTACCAGCCATTCGTCGTACCGGTCGCACACGAAAGAAGGGCATCCGTCCGCTTCTCCATGAATCAGCCGGTAGGCGTTCGTGTGGTCCTCGAGTGGAACACGCCGCGCGACCGCGGACGCGATGCGCTCATCCCACCACCCTTGATCGACCACCGCATTCGGATCGCGGTCCAGAAGCCGTAGTGAGATCTCCGAAAGGGGACTCCAAAGCGCCCAGCCAAGCGGCTTGCCACGATTGTCGTGAACGAGCACCGCCCCTGCGTCCATGAGCGGACGCTCGATTACATCGCTGCGGTAGATCCAGGGATGTCCGCTGAGCCACCGGCGCGCGCCCCTCAGGTTCACCCGTGCCACGGTCATGCGGGTGAATGTAACCACAGATCGGCGTACGCTTCTTGCGAAACGGGAGGGCATGAGAGACATCGTTTCAGTCACTGTTGGAGCCGCTGCGGCCGGCGGACTTCTCTACCGCGAGCACAGCATGCGGACAAAGGCCGAGCGACTCAGCGCGGCCACCCTGGAGGCGCTCCTCAACGCGATCGACGCCAACGATGTCACCACCGGTGCGCACGTCCGTCGAGTCGCTGCCTACGCCCTCGTACTTGGCGAAGCGGCTGGTCTGGACGAGCGCACTTTACGCAGTGTCGAGCGCTCCGCGCTCTTCCACGACATCGGCAAGCTTCACGAAGCCCTGACTGATATCTTCCACGATCCCTCCAAGCTGACTCCGGAGGAGCGCCGCGCTGTGATGACGCATCCTCAGCGAGGGGCCGAAGTCCTGGCTCCGTTGGCGGGGTTCTTCCCGGACCTGCCGAAGGCAGTCGCGGCGCACCACGAGAGATGGGACGGCACAGGATATCCGCGGCGACTGAAGGGAAGAAGGATTCCGCTCCCGGCGCGAGTGGTCGCAATTGCCGACAGCTTTGATGCGATCACTCACCGTCGTCGCTACAGCCACGCCCGGAGCTTTACCGAGGCGACGCGAGCCATCTCGGACGGACGCGGCACCCAATTCGATCCGGATCTGGTTGACGTGTTTCTGAGCCCGACGGTGCTGTCAAAGATCGAAAAGGCGATGCGAGAGGCTCACACGCCGCAAAAAAGTCGCGGCAGTAGGAGACACGGCCGGGCTGACCGCGCGCCCGATATTACTTTCCGATGGCGGCCGCGATCTCGCGGGTCGCGCGCTCGGGGTCAGCAGACCTGAAGATCGAGTTGATCACCGCGACTCCCGCCGCGCCGTTCACCGTGATCTGAAGCGCCCGGTCGGCGGTTATTCCACCGACCGCAATTGCCGGCACTTCCACCATCGCCGCCAGTCGCATGAAACCGTTCACGCCGATCGCGTTGCCGGCGTCTCTCTTGGAGTCGGAACCAAATACAGGCCCGATTCCCACGTAGTCGGCCGCCTTCGCGTTTGCCGCTTCCGCTTCGCTGCCCAGTGATGCGCCGATGATGAAGTTCTCCGGCGCGAACCGCCGGATTGCGGCGACCGGAAGATCGGCTTCACCCACGTGAACCCCGGCGGCGCCCGCGGCCAGGGCTATATCCGCCCGGTCGTTGACTATCACCGGAACCGAGACCGCCCGCATTATCGCTCGCGTTATCTCCACGACTTCGCGTGGCGGCGCGCTCTTGAGACGGACCTGCACGCTCGTCGCCCCGCCGCGTACTGCCGCCGCCACACGATCGACGAGCGTCCCGCGCTGATCCTCCGCGTCGTGGGTGATCGCAACGAGACGCAGGATCTTTGGATCGAGCATCCGTTAGCGAGTAAGGTGTGTCGAGCGGGCCGATCTCTTGGGCGTCGGCTTCTTCTTCGAGGAGGTGGTACGCGGAGTCGCTTTCGCGGAGACCAGTTTCCTGGCGCTTGACGATTTCGTTGCCGGCTTGGGGGTCCTGGTCCCGCGAACTTCCCTGATCGCGCTCGTGTGTTCCTGCAGCGTCATTCGGAATTCGTGATGACCATCGCGGCTGGCGACGAAATAGATGTAGGGAACGTTTGCCGGATTTGCCGCTGCCGCGAGACTGGCGACACCGGGCGACGCAACCGGCCCTGGCGGAAGGCCTTTGTGGACGTAGGTGTTGTACGGCGAAGCCACTGTGAGATCCTTGTACAGCACGCGGCCGACGTGATGCCCGAGGGCGTACTGCACCGTCGGGTCCGCCTGCAAGAGCATCCCCTTCCGGAGCCGGTTGTAGTACACGGCGGCTATGACAGGCCGCTCTTCCGGAAGGCGCGCCTCGCGCTCCACGATCGAAGCCATCGTCACCAAGTCATTCCGATTGATCTTGAGCTCCGACGCTTTCGTGTCCCAGTCGGGTTTCCAACGACGCTCGAAATCGTAAACCATCTCTTGAACCGCCTGGCGCGCCGTCGTGCCCAGGGGAAACGCGTAGGTGTCGGGGAACAGATAGCCCTCGAGCGTTG
>JALYYH010000127.1 GCA_030946665.1 Gemmatimonadota bacterium | reverse complement strand
AAAGCGTCTCGGGGCGTTCAGCTTGAGCGCCTTGTTCCACACTTAACCACCTGGGCGACCGCATAGTGCTGAATTATCTGCTCGTTCCATTCGTAGGATTGCCGCACTTCGGGTTTCTGCGACTGTTTCAGTGGATAACCTTTCGCGCCGCGGGGGCGGCGGTCACCGCCCTCCTTCTGACATTCGTCGTTGGTCCCGGGATCATGCGTCGGCTCCGCAGAATGCGCCTTCATCAAGTGATACGCGAGGGAACCCCCGACGCGCACCAGCAGAAGGGGAGGACGCCAACTATGGGCGGATTGATCATCCTCGGCGCGACTCTCATCAGCACGCTGCTCTGGGCGAAGCTCGACAACCGCTACGTGCTGCTGGCGATGGTCTCGATGGCGTGGATGGGAGCGATCGGCTTCTGGGACGACTACCTCAAGCTGAAACAGAAGCTGGCGGGGAGGAAGAACACGGGCCTGGTCGAGAGTTACAAGCTCGTGGGTCAGGTCACGCTCGGCTTCGCCCTCGGCTACTACCTGTGGAAGCATCCGCTTTCCTCGCTGCCCGGCGCGTCGACCACTCTGCCTTTCTACAAATACATACTGATAGTGCCGCTCACAGCAGGCATGGGTTGGCTGTACGTGCTGTTCGTGACGTTCGTAATGACCGGCACCAGCAACGCCGTCAACGTCACCGACGGGCTCGATGGCCTGGCGGCGGGACTCACGGCGATCGCAGCGCTCACTTTTGCGTTCTACGCCTATGTCGTCGGCCGGGTGGACGCCAGCCAATATCTCTACGTCTACTACCTCCGTGGGGCAGGGGAGCTGACCGTTTTCTGCACGGCTGTACTCGGCGCGTGCATCGGATTTCTCTGGTACAACACCCATCCGGCCGAGGTTTTCATGGGGGACACCGGGTCGCTGGCCCTAGGCGGAGCACTGGCTTCCGTTGCGATTTTGTTGAAGTCTGAATTCCTTCTCGTGCTCGTCGGCGCGGTGTTCGTTGCGGAGATGGGGTCGGTGATTCTCCAGCGCTTCGTGTTCAAGTATCGAAAGCGACGATATGGACTCGAGTACGCGCGGGAGCATAGGGTCTTCAGGCGAGCTCCACTGCACCACCATTTCGAGGTGAAGGGCTGGGACGAAGCGCAGGTAGTGGTGCGCTTCTGGATAATCGGAGTGCTGTTCGCTTTCATCGCTCTGAGCACGCTGAAGTTGCGATGACCGCGCGCGAGCTCGTGCTGCGCGAGGGCGAGATTGCCGTCATTGGCCTCGCCCGGAGCGGCCGCGCCGTGGCGACGCTGCTGCGAAAACACGGCTACAACGTATACGCTTCAGACCTCGCGTCATCCCCGGACACCGGACGATGTGCGGAGGAGCTCCGCGCGCACGGAATCGCCGTCGATGTCGGCAAGCACGACATCGAGCGCCTGGCCCGCGCGAGTCTCATCGTCACGAGTCCCGGTGTTCCTCCTTCGGCGCGGCCGCTGGCGTTCGCGCGGGAGAATGGGATCAGAATAGCGAGCGAGGTAGAGGTTGCCCTCAACTTTCTGGAAGCTCCGCGCGTGATCGCGGTGACAGGCACGAACGGAAAAACCACGACCACGGCGCTCATCGCGCACCTGTTGCGCGGACTCGATCTCGAAGCGGTCGAGGCAGGAAACATCGGGACCCCCCTTTCCGAAGTCGCGATCCGCGAGCATCAGCCGAAGTGGATCTCGCTCGAGATGTCCTCCTTTCAGCTGCACGACACGCCGAGCCTGAAGCCGGATGTCGGAGTTCTCACGAATCTCAGCCCCGACCATCTCGATCGTTACTCGACCGTCCAGGAGTATTACTCGGACAAGGCGCGCCTCTTTGTCAACGCGAACGGAGATTCGGTGTGGGTAGTGAACGGTGACGACGACGCTGTGACCCGCATGGTCAGCGACGCGGCGGGACATAAGTACCCGTTTTCCCTGATTGATGAAGCGCCCGGCTACTTCGACTCAGCCCGCAACCAACTCGTTGTTTTGGGCGCACCACTGCTGCAGCGGAAGGACCTTCCACTTCTTGGATCGCACAACGTCGCGAACGCGCTCGCGGCGTCGCTCGCCGTGATGGCGGCGGACCGGTCTCACCAGACACCGAATGCGCGGAAGGGGATGGCGGCGGCCCTTCGCACCTTTCGCTCGCTGCCGCACCGGCTCGAGCTCGTCGGCGAGTTCGCCGGAGTGCAGTGGATCAACGATTCGAAGGCGACCAATGTGAGCTCTGCCGCCGTGGCAATTGACGGTATGGAGCGTCCAACCGTCCTGCTGCTGGGAGGCCGGCACAAGGGAGAAGCGTACACGCCGCTCGCGGAGGCCGTCCGGAAGAAAGTGAAGAGGGTGATCGCGTTCGGAGAAGCCGCGCCAATAATCGCGACTGACCTGCGTCCCGTTGTCGATGTGGTGCGGCTCGGATCGGATTTCGACGAGGTGATGCGGGCTGCCAGGGCAGTCGCGAACGCCGGAGAGGCGGTGCTGCTGTCACCCGCCTGTTCGAGCTACGACATGTTTTCGAACTACGAGGAAAGAGGCGAGCGCTTTCGTGCGCTCGCCGCCAAGGAAGCCTAATGGGAGCGTCGGTCGGAATCACGCATCGCTGGAACATGGGAGTCGAGGCCCGGATCCTGGTAATTCTCACCGGGGTCCTGCTCGCGTTTGGTGTCGCCACCGTATACAGCGCCAGCGCAATCGTCGAAATGCAGGCGGGCTACGGTCACGCCTATCTGCTACTGCGCCAGCTGATGGGACTGGCAGTCGGGGCCGTCATGTTTGGCATCGCCGCCAAGATGGACGCCGAGGTGTGGGAACGCTGGGCGTGGCCCGTGATGATTCTCTCGCTCGTGCTGTTGGTGATCGTGATCCTCCCCTTCACGGCGAAGATTGCTCCACGAATTCATGGCTCCCGCCGGTACCTGCTGGGGGCTTCGCTACAGCCTTCCGAGCTGGCCAAGCTCGCGGTGATTCTCTGGACGGCGATGCTTGTGGTGAAAAAGGGACCGGTGATGCGCCGGCTCACCAAAGGCCTGTTTCCCTTTCTCGTCGTAATCGGAGCGCTCGATGTCCTGGTGATGCTCGAGCCGGATGTGTCGGCGGCGATGATGTTCACGCTCCTCATGGGGATCGTGCTGTTCGCTGGCGGCGTTCGCATCGGCCACTTCGTTGCGCTCAGCGTGCTTCTCATCCCGCTCCTTTACGTAAGGATCGAGCGACTGAACTACGTGCTCCTTCGCACGTCCGCCTTCTTTGATCCGGGCGGGGCGCCACCTGAGGTCAATTACCAGCTCCGCCAGTCATTGATCGCCGTCGGATCCGGGCGGGTCTTTGGAGTGGGCTTCGGTCGCGGACGCCAGCAATACGGATTTCTTCCCTTCGGCTACGACGATTTCATCGCCGGCCACATCGGCGAAGAGTGGGGATTCGTCGGACTGGGGCTGCTCATCCTCGCCTTCGCGGTATACGCGGCGGTCGGGTTCAGAATTGCCAGCAAGGCGCGGACGCCGTTTCTGCAGCTGGTTGCGGTCGGGCTGACCGTGACCACCGTCCTGACAGCGTATCTTCATATCGGTGTCGCAACGGGATTGCTTCCCACCACTGGCCTGACGCTGCCCTTCATCTCCTACGGTCGCTCGAATCTTATCCTCTCGCTCCTCATGACGGGCATCCTCGTCAACATTGGCAGCTCGCGCGAAAGAGTATTCGGCGAAGCGGCGACAGACCCACTTCCTCTTCGTGCGCTGCCCGCCAGATGAGGGTGATCTTTGCGGGGGGCGGCACCGGGGGACACTTGTACCCCGGACTGGCGATTGCGCGCGCGCTCGTCAAGGCCGACGCGCGCGTGGAGCCTTTTTTTATCGGCGCGGCGCGCGGGATCGAGCGGGATGTCCTGCCGCAGGTCGGGTTCGCGTTCGAGCTGCTCGATCTGCATCCGCTGTATCGATCCCGTCCGTGGGAGAACTGGAAAACCATTCGCGGCGCGATGAGCGCCTGGCGAGGCATCGCGGCAGAAGTTCGTAGCGAGCCACCTGCCAGCGTCGTAGGGACCGGAGGTTACGCGGCGGGCCTGGCGCTGGCCTACGGTGTGAGCCACCGCATACCGATCGTCCTGCAGGAGCAGAACACGTATCCCGGCATCACGGCGCGCTTCTTCAGTCGCTTTGCCGCGCAGGTGCACCTCGGCTTTCCCGAGGGAAGGCGATACCTGCGGCCATCGAAGACGACCGAAGTCTACGATTCCGGCAATCCGATCGAGCCACCGCCTGCCGATGCTTTCGAGAAATCTCCCGCGCGCGTGAAGTGGGGATTCCCACCGAACGGCGGCTCGGTGCTGCTCGTCTACGGGGGAAGCCAGGGGTCCCAGGCGATGAACGATGTCGTCGCGTCGTGGATAGACCGAGGTCTGCCCAGCGATCTTTTCATAATCTGGGCGACGGGGAAGGCGAATCACGAAAAGCTCGCGCGCTACGAGAGTGATCGCGTGAAAGTGAGAGCGTATATCGCTCCAATATCGGAAGCGTATCGTGCGGCGGACTTCGCGCTCTCGCGCGCTGGAGCAATGGCGACGGCGGAGTTGTGTGCCTGGGGGATCCCGACGATCGTAGTGCCGCTTCCGACTGCAGCGGCCGACCACCAGACGGCGAACGCGAAGGCGCTCGTGGCCGCGGGCGCAGCCGAAATGATTCGCCAGAGTGATCTGACTACCGAGTCGTTGGCGAGCGCAGTCGAGTCGCTGCTCGCGGATCCGACGCGCTTTGCCGCCATGCGCGCCAAGGCTCTGGAGCGAGCTCGTCCCACCGCGGCGGCAGACATCGCTCGGCACATCCTGACACTGATCAACCGCGGGCAGTCTCGCGCTTGAAATGCGTGCGAGCCGGACTGCACGCAGAGATTGAAGGATGAGCCCGCTCGATGACTCCGATTCGCGCCCCGTCCATTTCGTGGGGATCGCCGGGGCGGGGATGCGCGCCCTGGCGGAGCTTCTGGCACGCCGCGGTGCGCGGGTAACAGGGTGCGATGCGAATCCCGGAGCTACGGACGATCTCCAAGAGATTGGAATACAGGTGCTCGTAGGGCACGAACCCGAGCACGTCAACGGCGCGCGCGAAGTGATCGTCACATCGGCGCTGCCGAAAGATCATCCTGAGATAGTCCGCGCAAAGGAGCTGGGAATCCCGATAACGCGCCGGGCGGAGGCGCTTGGGCAGGCAGTTGCCCACGGAAAACTGGTCGGCATCGCCGGCACTCACGGAAAAACGACGACGACGGTCATGACGACCGCGGCGCTGACCGCGGCCGGATTGCGTCCGACGGGTCTCGCCGGTGGGAGGGTCGCTGAATGGAAGGGAAATCTTCACTACGAATCGGACGATCTGTTCGTGGTGGAGGCCGACGAGTACGATCGCTCCTTTCTCACCCTTTCACCCACGATCGCGGTGGTGACGAATGTCGAAGCCGACCATCTCGACATCTATCGGGACCTGGAAGACATCACCTCGACGTTTTCCCGATTCGTCCGCAACGCGGCGGTCGTCGTTCTTTGCGCCGACGACACCGGTGCGGGCAGTCTCGCTCTTCCACC
This sequence comes from Gemmatimonadota bacterium, assembly GCA_030946665.1. Next base: position 13,436 of record JALYYH010000127.1, on the reverse strand, counting down.
GGGCGCCGAGGTGATTCGTTATGGGATCACCTCGCGCGACGCGCGCCTCGTCGCCAGCGACATTCGCTCGACCGGCCACGCCACGAACTTCCTGGTGTCGTACGACGGTCGCGCCCTGGGTGAAGTCGCACTCCGCGTGCCCGGCCATCACAATGTCCAGAATGCTCTCGCCGCGATTGGCTCGGGCTTCGCGCTCGGTGTCAGTCTCGATGCGATGCGTGATGGGCTGCTGCAGTTCGGGGGAGTGGAACGGCGCTTTCAACGTCTTTGCGATGTCGCCGGTGTGACGATCGTCGACGATTATGCCCACCATCCGACCGAGATCGCGGCGACACTGCAGGCTGCGCGAGCATCGTACCCGGGGCGGAGGATAGTCGCTGCATTCCAGCCGCACCTTTTCTCTCGTACGCGCGACTTCGCCGACGCCTTCGGTGAGGCGCTGGCGAAGGCTGACAGCGTATTTCTGGCGGAGATCTATCCCGCGCGCGAGAAGCCGATTGCCGGCGTTACGTCGGAGCTTGTTGCGGCGGCGATGGCGCGTGTGGGGGTCCCAGTCAGGTGGCAGGGCGCTCGCTCCGCACTCGCGTCGGCGCTGTCCGATTTCGTCCGCGACGGCGATGTTGTCATCACTATCGGCGCGGGTGACATCACCCGCACCGGCCCCGAGCTCCGACAGCGGCTGGAGGCGCGCACCAAGTGACGGTTCCCGAGCGCCTCCACAAGCCGGGCTGGAAGGTCATCGGCGCGGTTTTCCTCGTGGCCCTCATCATGGCAGGTGCATGGGGAGCCCGCGCGGCTGCGCGGCAGATGGCGTTCTTCCGCGTTCGCTCGGTGGAAGTGCGAGGAGTTCGGTACCTCCAGCCCAGCGAAGTCCTGTCGCGACTCCAAGTCGACACATTGATGTCGCTGTGGGATGATCTCGAGCCGTTGCGCGAGCGAGTACGCCATCATCCCCAGGTAACCGGCGTGACCATCACACGTAAAATGCCCGGAACTCTGGTCGTGACGGTTCAGGAGAACCAGCCCGTTGCCTTGATTCAGGGGGCAGGGGGCTTGCTGCCCTATGACTCGCTGGGACACGAGCTTCCGATCGATCCCGCCCGCACCGTTCTGGATCTGCCGATTGTTGCGACAATCGATCCCGTTCTTCTTAAGCTCGTTGGCGCGATTCGATACGCGGAGCCGCGCCTGTTCGCGCGCATCGAAGAGGTGAGACGAACAGGGAGAGACGAGATCCTGCTTACACTCTCTCGTAGCGACAGGGACAAGGTTCACACCCCGAACGACTTGGCGGCAGCACGCACTGGAACACTGAGAGTGCGTATTCCACTAGGACTGTCAGTCGAGCGGCTGGCCGATATCTTTCCCGTTGAGAATGACCTCGCGCGCCGGCAGTTACACGCTGGCGAGCTCGATTTACGTTATCGCGATCAAGTAATCGCAAGGCTGCAATGAATCCGGAACGCGTAATCACTGGTCTAGACATCGGTTCTGCCAGGACGACTGTCGTCATTACCGAGTCAGTGGGTGACCGGAAGCGCACGCCTACGCTCAAAATTCTGGGGGTCGGGCAGGCGCGCACGACGGGGTTGCGCCGCGGGGTCGTATCGGACATCGAGGAGACCACACGCTCGATCAAGAAAGCGATCGAGGATGCGGAGAGAATGGCTGGAACCAAAGTCGACACTCTCTATGCCGGAATCGCCGGTGAGCACGTGCGGGCGATGATCAGCAAGGGAATCGTCGCGGTGAATGGCGACGAGATCTCGAAGGCGGACGTCGACCGCGCCAATGAAGTCGCTCGCGCGCAGCCCATTCCGCAGGACCGTGAGCTTCTTCACGCGATACCGCAGGAGTATTCGGTCGACAAGAATCAGGGGATTCGTGATCCGATCGGCATGATCGGCACTCGGCTCGAGACTGAGATGTATCTGGTGACCATCGGCGCCTCACCGGCGATGAACCTGCGCAAATCCGTGGAAAGAGCGGGCTATCGCGTGCGGGAGCTGGTGCTGGAGCCGCTCGCGAGCGCGCTGAGTGTTCTCACCGAGGACGAGAAGGAGCTCGGTGTAGCCCTCGTCGAGATGGGCGCGGGAACGACCGACATCGCGGTTTTCCACGAGGGAAAAATCCGCCACCTCGGCACGGTGAATTTCGGTGGCAACAATGTCACCAGCGATATCGTGCAGGGCATCGGCGTAACGCAAGCCGACGCCGAGAGATTGAAGGAGCGATACGGCTGCGCGTACGAGCCGCTGGTCGATCCACGCGACAACATCGAGCTCCCGAGCACCGTCGCGCAGGGAGAGCGGCACATTCCGAGGGAGGTTCTCGCGCACATCATCCATCAGCGGATGGACGAGATCTTCAATATGGTGTTGAACGAGATCCAGAGGGCCGGCTATGCGAGCCGGTTGAATGGCGGCGTGGTGATCACGGGCGGCGCGGCCGCCATGCAGGGAGTCGCCGAGCTCGCGGCCGATGTGTTCGGGACAGGCGTGAGGATCGGTTCTCCGGAGGAAAACATCGGCGGCCTGAGCGATTCGGTGGATGCTCCGCGCTTTGCCACAGTGGTTGGCCTTGCGATGTACGGTGCTCACCGCGCTGCCGCTGGCTTCTCCCCGACCAGCAAGCACCGCGCGCTCGCCGGAGTCGGCGTCGACAGGTTCACTAAGCGACTCAAGACCTGGCTGGAGGATTTCTTCTAGCGTTTGCTTTCGGGCGCGCCTCCGTTTGATCCGCAAGCTCCGATTGCATCGCCGGTACATCGTGCAAGGGTGTCCTCTCCGGCGACTGGCTCGCTTACACGCATCGAGAGCCCGTCAGCCACCCGCGACTTGCGCTCACTCAGGGGCACCTGCGGTGCCAGCCGTCCCCAGAGCTTGTCCAGCCGGGCTCTTGCTACGCGAGCATGTCACCTGCGAGGACACCTCACCGACCACGAACGAAGATCACGCGCGCAGCGCGACACTGTTTTTCGCGCGCCGGTCTATGAGAAAATCATAAAACTGTGGGCGAGATACCGAGTGTGGATAACTCGCTTGACACTGGTTGTACTTTTTTTCGCGCCCACTCGTCTTGCCTATGGTACGAAACGACTAACGGGCGTATACTAGCCCCAGCATTTTTCCACATAAACGCAGCGCCGGAGTTCCCCACCACGATGATATTTGAATTCGAGGAGAGCCAGTCCCAGGCAGCCCGCATGAAGGTTGTAGGGGTGGGCGGCGGGGGCGGAAACGCCGTCAATCGCATGATCGAGGAGCACCTCGAGGGTGTGGAGTTCATCTCGGTCAACACTGACGCGCAGGCCCTTCTCAATTCGAAGTCCGATGTCAAAATCCAGATAGGTAAGAAGCTCACTCGCGGACTCGGCGCGGGAGCGCGCCCGGAGATCGGAAAGCAGGCAATCGACGAGAACAGGGAGGAAGTTGCGCGCGCCATGCACAACGCCGACCTCGTTTTCGTGACCTGCGGAATGGGCGGTGGGACCGGAACTGGCGCCGCACCCGTCTTGTGCGAGCTCGCTCGCGCCGCTGGTGCGCTCACAGTGGGAATCGTCACCAAGCCCTTTCTGTTCGAAGGCCGCAAGCGCATGCGTCAGGCCGAGCTCGGGATCGCGGAGATGAGGAAGAACGTAGACACGATGATCGTGGTACCGAACGAGCGGCTCCTCGCTGTTGTCGGCAAGGGCATCCCGTTCCAGGACGCACTGAAGAAGGCCGACGAGGTCCTGCTTCACGCCACTCAGGGAATTTCCTCGCTCATCAGTGTCACGGGACTCGTGAATGTCGATTTCGCCGACGTGCGCACGGTCATGCAGGAAGGTGGATCCGCGCTCATGGGCACCGGTATAGGTCGCGGTGAAAATCGCGCCATCGAAGCCGCCCAGCAGGCGATCGCCAGTCCTCTTCTCGATAACGTTTCGGTCTCCGGTGCGACCGGAGTGCTCGTGAACATTACGGGTGGTGCCGATCTTACCCTCGGCGAGGTTCACCAGATCAACGAAATCATCCACGACGCCGTCGGAGAGGACGCTGAGATCATTTTCGGCGCGGTTCACGAGCCAGCGATGCAGGGCGAGATTCGAGTCACCGTCATCGCCACGGGCTTCGACCGCGAGCGGCCTCAGTCAGCCGCGACCCAGCCTAGCGTCATCCATGCGCCGCCCCCCATCGTTCGTGGGGCGCCAGTGATCCCGCTACGACCCCCGCGGGGGAATGGCGCGTCCAGAAACACCCTCGGAGAGATTCCCCGGCGTCCTGCGCCAACGATCCCTCCGGCCGTGACACCAGAGAGGGATAAATCGTCTCCCGAGCAGGACCTCAGCGACATGGAGATTCCGACGTTCATTCGGAGACAGATGGATTGAAGCAGGCGCGCATAAGACCCATCAGCTATGCGATCGTGGCGACCCTGGCAGTGGTCGCCATTTGGCTTACGCCCGCGCTCGAAAAGAAACAGATATTCCCGATGGAGCCGGTTCTAGTCACGCAGCCGGGCCTCGAGCAAGCGGACTTCCTTCTGTCTCCGCTGATAGTGGAAGCTTCAAACACCGAGCTCGTAGACACCCTTCAGATCGCCGGCGTCATCCACTCCAGTCTCTACAACGCGCTCAACGAAAGCGGCGTGGGTGTTCTCCCGCCCTCAGCCCGCCACCAGCTGGCCTGGTCTCTCGCCGACATCTTCGAATACAAAGTCGACATGAGCCGCGACCTCAGGCAGGGTGACAAGTTCCACCTGCTGGTCGAGCGGCTCCAGAAGCCGAATGGCGCTATCATCGTCAACAAGGTTCTCGGAGCGCGTCTGGCGTTGTCAGGCGGCAACAATCCGCTGGAAGCCATTCACTTCGATACGCCGGGATCAAGCGGCCAGTACTACGATGCCAGCGGAATGTCACTGCGCGCGGCATTCCTGAGGGCGCCCGTCGCCTTCCGACGCATCAGCAGCATTTTTGGCGCGCGCAAGCATCCGATCTTCGGCGAATGGCGTAACCACACCGGTACCGACTACGCCGCTGCGGAAGGAACGCCCGTTCGCGCGATTGGTGACGGCGTCGTGGTATACGCCGGACGCAAAGGCGGTTACGGCAACATGATCGACATCCGGCACCGTAACGGAATGGTGAGCCGCTACGGACACATGCGGAATTTTGCGACTGGATTGCGCCCCGGCTCCAAGGTTGCCATGGGTTCCACGATCGGCTACGTAGGGATGACCGGCTGGGCGACCGGTCCGCACCTGCATTTCGAGATTCGCGTCGACGGCGTTGCGCACGACCCCAGGCTCGCGCTCCAGAGCAGAGGTGGAGAGCCGATTCCCGCCAATGAGCGCGCGCTCTTCCAGAAGATGAGAAATCAGACGCTGGCGAGCCTCACCGACGCGCACATCGTGACCACGTCGGAGTAACGCGACGCAGACCGGCCTCAGCACTTATCTTCAAACCCGGACCTCAGTGTCCGGGTTTTTTTCGGCCTCAATCAGCTCAGAAATGCCAGGCAGGATACTCAAGCGCGCTGGCGATGTACCCAGCCGCTCGCTGTGGACCCAAATAAAGGACGTCGCGCTCACCGATGTTACGGCCGTCGCGCGCGCGGGCGCGATCCAGGGATCGCTGGAGAAGCTGGAAGAGATTCTCCTCGAAGCGGATTTTGGCGTTCCAACGACGATGCGTCTTGTATCCGGGATCGAGTCCGAGGCGCGTCGCGGCTTCATCAAGACCCAGGAACAGTTTCTTGCTGCCCTCAGGAAAGCGATCGAGACCTCCCTCCTGTCGGGCAACAGCGACCCTCGAATCATTCAGGCAAAATCAGCCCCGACAGTGGTTCTCGTCGTCGGCGTGAACGGCGCCGGAAAGACGACCTTCATCGGGAAATTCTCCGACCTGCTCAAGCGCAATGGCATGTCGGCTCTGATAGGCGCGGCAGATACCTTCCGCGCGGGAGCCATCGATCAGCTACGCACCTGGGCCGAGCGAGCGGGCGCGGATTTCGTGGGAGGAACCGCCGGGTCAGATCCCGCCTCCGTGGCATTCGATGCGGTCGATGCTGGAATCAATCGGAACAAGGATGTAGTCATCGTCGATACAGCCGGCCGCCTGCACACCAGCGATTCGCTGATGGACGAAATGAAGAAAATCAATCGCGTGATCGGAAAGCGCCTGCCATCGGCCCCGCACGAGACGCTCCTCGTTTTGGACGGCACCATCGGACAGAACGCTGTTGCACAGGCGAAAACTTTCTCCGAGGCGATTCCCGTGACTGGCCTTGTGGTCACCAAGATCGATGGCACCGCGAAAGGCGGCATAGTGCTCGCCATTCACGAAGCCCTCGACATCCCGGTGAAGTTCATTGGCGTAGGGGAGAAGTCCACGGACCTCGTGGCTTTCGACGCAACGGATTTCGCTGGTGAGGTTCTCGAGGGCTGAATGGCTAGCGACCTCGGCCTCTCGGGCTGCGGGTGCGGGTCCGCCGGCGGATAGATGGCGGCGAGCACGCAAGCGCCCAGCGGAAAGGTCTATCTCGACATGCCCGTCACCTATCTCAAGGGTGTCGGGCCGGCGCGGGCCGAAGCGTTGCGACGGCTTGGAATCATCACCGCGCGAGATCTTCTCTTCCACATCCCGCACCGCTACGAGGATGCGAGCACCATCGCTCCGATCGCTTCTCTCGAGCCGGGGATGGATGGGACCATCATCGGAAGGGTGATCTCCAAGGGAATCATTCCCACACGGCGCGGCCTGCGAATCTTCCAGGCGGTGCTAAAGGACGATACGGGCATGATCGAGGCTTCCTGGCCTGGTCAGCCTTACCTTGACCGGACGATCGAGAAGGGCGACATGATGCTCCTCACCGGCCCTGTGCGTTTCTATCACGGCCGACAGCTTCAGCCGCGCGAGTACATCCATCTCGGCAAGGACGACGATGGCGTGGAGGGTGGGAAAGTCCTCGCCGTTTATCCGGCGACGGAAGGACTCTCGTTCAAGGTCATTCGCGGGATCGTCGAGCAGCATCTCGACGCGCTGCTTCCACTGCTGAGAGAATACTTGCCCGACGACCTGCTGCGCCTCGGTGGAGTGCCGTCGCTGCGCGATGCGATCAGGATGGTGCACCGCCCACAATCAATTGCTGAAGGTGCGCGAGGACGGGCGCGACTTGCGTTCGAGGAGCTGCTGTTCGTCCACATACTGCACCGCCGCGCAAATGCCCTCGTGCGTGAGAAGCGACGCGGAATCGCCTTCCAGAACAAGCGGAAGCTTACTTCCGCTCTCAAGGGAGTCCTGCCGTTCACGCTCACCGACGCGCAGACGGTTGCCCTGCGCGAGATAGTCGCAGACATGGCGAGTGACCGAAAGATGCACCGCCTTCTGCAGGGTGATGTCGGCAGTGGCAAGACTATCGTCGCCCTGTTTGCATCGCTTCTGGCGATGGAAAACGGATATCAGGCGGCAATCATGGTTCCGACCGAGCTGCTCGCCGAGCAGCATGCCCGCACTCTGACGCGGTTGCTGGAGCCCCTCGGGATCGAGCCGGTCCTTGTGACCGGGAGCCTCGGCTCGCGAACACGGAAGAGTGCCGCGGCGAAGCTCGCCGGAGGCGAGCCGGTGCTCGCGGTGGGCACCCACGCGCTAGTGCAGGAAGCATCCGTGTTCGGCCGCCTTGGTTTCCTAACGATCGACGAGCAACACCGCTTCGGCGTCGAGCACCGCGCCGCGCTATCCGCAAAGGGGAATTCGCCGGATGTCCTGCTCATGAGCGCGACGCCGATCCCGCGCTCGCTGGCCCTCACGTTTTACGGCGACCTGGATGTCAGCACGCTCGACGAACGACCCGCGGGCAGGCAGCCAGTCACCACCGTCATGCGTCCGGAGAAAGCGCGGGAACGGGTGCTGCAGTTCGTGGCGAACGAGACGGAGAAGGGTCGACAGGCGTATGTCGTCTACCCAGTCATCGAAGAGTCGGAAAAAACGGACCTCAAAGCCGCGACGACGATGTACGAGCTGCTGTCTGCCGGACCCTTCGCCGGACGTGTGGTCGCCCTCATTCACGGCCGCGTCCCGGCTGATGAGCGTGAGAAGATCATGCGCGCATTTCGCGACGGGAAAATCGACATCCTTGTGTCGACGACAGTGATCGAAGTGGGAATCGACGGCGCCAACGCGACGGTCATGCTGATTGAGCATCCCGAGCGGTTCGGCCTTTCCCAGCTCCATCAGCTTCGGGGAAGGGTGGGGCGCGGCGCCGAGGCGTCCTACTGCATTCTCCTCGGGGACGTCGGAGACGAGGCGGCCGCGCGGCTGCGGATTTTCGTCGACACAGACGACGGGTTCGAGATTGCGCGCGCGGACCTGAGACTGCGGGGAATGGGCAATCTGTTCGGCCAGGAACAGAGTGGGGAAGCGACGTTCAAGATCGCCGATCCAGTCGCCGACGAAGACCTGAACATCAAGGCGCGCACGGGCGCAGAAATTCTTCTCGGACGCGATCCTGAGCTGGCCGCGCGGGAGAATGCGGGAATTCGAACGGTCCTGAGCTCTCGTTATGCGCGGGCGTTGGAGCTTTTCAGAGTCGGCTAGCGGTCGACCGCTCCGTTGTCACGCGACTAGTTGCCGGGATTGGCCAGCCGCTTCTTGATTCGGTCGAGCTCGGCGCTCACCTTCGCCAGCTCCTCTTTGCTCTTTGCAAGCTGCTCCTTGAGGGAAGCGATCTCTTCGTCCCTCGACTTCGTAACCACCACCACGGTGTCTGGAGAGCCCCCCACTGAAGAAGTTCCTGCCGGTCTCTGAGTGGAGGTCGCCGGTGTCATACCCTGCGCCGAGGCGGCGGTGCGTCTCAGCACCAAGGCCTCGTTGCGGTACATCGCGGTGGAATCTGCGGACGCAAGGTACTGATCAAGCGCGCTGATTCCGGCCGGGAGAGACCCTCGCTCATTCGCTGGATCGAGCGTGTAGATCGCCTTCCAGAAAGCGATCTCTTTGGACTGACGGCTATCCGGGTGAACGCGGATGAATTCATCGAGCAGGCGATCCGCGGCGAAATAGTTTCCCGCCTCGACGTCGCGTCTCGCGTAGTACAGCGTCCTGTCCCAATCGCCCTGAACATTTTGTTGCGCGACCGGAAAGCTGGCGCACCCCGCCAGCGCCAACGCGGACAACACGACTTGGAACCCTCTCATCCCGCTACCTCGGCTTTGGGCGCCGCCTGGCGCCGTCTTCTCACTCCCGTGGGCTCGGCGGGGAGAGTAACGACGAACGTCGTGCCTTCGCCTACTCGACTCTCCACTGAGATGCGCCCTCCGTGTGCCTCAACAATTTCTTTCGCAATCGCCAGGCCCAGACCTGTTCCTTTCGTTGCCGCCTGAGCCTGGTTGTCGGCCTGAAAGAACTTGTCAAAAATATTTGGCACTTGTTCGGCGGAGATTCCGGCCCCGTTGTCGTTCACCGTGATAATGACCTTGTTCTCTTCGGCGCCGACCGTGAGCGCCACCCTGCCACCGCGTCGCGTGAACTTGAAAGCGTTCGAGAGAAGATTGCCGAGCACTTCGTTGATTCGGTCTTCGTCCCAGTAGACTTTGCGCGGAAGATCCGACCCGTGATCCACCGTGAAGTCGATGTCCCGCTGATTGGCGAGGACGGAGAACGAGCTCTCGAGCGTGGTGAGAAACCGCTGAAGGTCGATCTCTCTGACGTCGATCTTCCCGCCGCTGGCCTCGAAGCGACTGATGTCGAGAAGACGCTTGACCAGTCGCGTCAGCGTGTTCGCCTGTTTGGTGACCGTCTGCAAAACGTCTTTCTGTTTCGGCGTGAGCTCGCCATAAATTCCCTCTTGCAACAGCTCCAGGTAGCCGATGATGACGTTGATCGGGGTCTTGAGCTCGTGTGATGCGACGCTCACGAATTCAGCCCGGATTCGCTCGAGCTCCGCCAGCTGTCTTGCCATGGCGCGGTAGCTGACCGCCAGCCGTCCGAATTCCTCCTTCTGGTTGGACGCGATACCGAGTTGGTGGCTGAGATCGCCTTCAGCGATTGCGTGCATCCCCTTCTCGAGCTCGTACACGGGCCGGCTTATGGATCGCAGCAGCCATATGCCGATTCCAAGCGCGACCAGCAGCGCAACCGGAAGAGCTCCCGCGACGAGCCGCTCGGCGTTCAGCGTCTCTGTGGTCGCGTCGACAACCCGTTGACGGGTGCGGCTGCGCAGCGTGGTGGCGCTCGCGCCAAGGGCGCTATCTACCGAGGCAATTGCCGGGCGAGTTCTTTTCTGCGAAACCATCTCGGCGACGGTCGAGCGCCCAGCGGACGCCTGCTCGAACTCGTCGCGCGCCGCGGCGCGCAGCGTATCCAGGGAAGCGCGGATCTGGGTGGCGGAGAGCCCTAGTCGGTACCGGTCGAGCGAATCCGTCAGTGCGACGAGGCCATCGATCTCGCGCTGCATCCTCGTCGCGCTCTTTTGATCGTGAATGAACAGGAGTGCATCTTCCGCTCGACGCGCGTCGTCCGTCCGCTCACGGAAAGAGCCGAGCACCATGGACGCCGCGAACTCACGGTCGCGCAGGAGTCGGCTCGTCTCATAGAGGTGTTCGAGAGAGTTCAGCGAAAGGAAGAGCGGGACGATCAGAACCACCGCGATGGCGAACAGGCCCCAGCTGAGGCGGGTACGCAAGGTCATGTCAGGGGAAGCTCTTTGTCCGTGCTTTCAATCGTGGTTGGACGCGGCAAGTCTGTATAGTACCGAGGCCGACGAGTGTAGGGAACCGCACCTCGATCACCGCCAAGCCTGTTACATGAGTGCGAGGCGCGAGTCGCCGCGGTTGACACTCGCCACGGGCGTGACCTACCTTGCCGCGCTATCCTCCGTTCAATCATGAATTCCCCATATCCCCGAATTTCCGAGCTTCCCCTTCATGCCGGGCAAGTCGTGCGCGTGAGAGGCTGGGTGACACACGTTCGCTCTTCAGGCAAGGTTGCGTTCGTCGTGATGCGCGATGGCACGGGCCTTCTGCAAGCGGTTCTGGTCAAGAACTCGGTCTCTCCGGAGGCTTGGACAAATTTCGGAAAGCTCACGCAGGAAACATCGATCGAGGTCGAAGGTGAGGTGCATCCCGATGCGCGGGCGCCAGGGGGCTTCGAGCTTGCGGTCAGGGATCTCTCCATCTACGGAGAGAGCCCGATCGATTATCCGATCCAGCCCAAAGAGCACGGTATCGACTTTCTGCTCGACAACCGCCACTTCTGGCTCCGAACTCCGAGACAGCGCGCGATCGCACGGATTCGCCACGAGGCAGAGCAGGCGATCCGGGACTTTTTCTACGAGCGGAACTTCACTCTGGTCGACACTCCGATACTCACCGCGGCGATCGGCGAGCGCAGCGGTCTATTCGGAACGGAATACTTCGACGAAGGAACGGCGTATCTGGCGCAGACCGGTCAGCTTTACGGAGAGGCCGCCGCGGCCGCGCTCGGAAAGATCTACTGCTTCGGCCCGACCTTCCGGGCCGAGAAGTCCAAGACGCGTCGGCACCTCACCGAATTCTGGATGGTCGAGCCGGAAGTGGCGTTCAACGATTCGGAGGACAACATGCGGCTGCAGGAGGAATTCGTGTCGTACATCGTCGCCCGGGTGCTGGAGCGTCAACAGGGCGAGCTCAAGGAGCTCGACCGCGATATCTCCAAGCTGGAGGCGATAAAGGAGCCGTTTCCCCGCATCAATTACAGCGAGGCGGTAAAGATCCTGCAGTCGAAGAGGAGCTCCGTCGCATGGGGCGACGACCTCGGGGCCGAAGACGAAGCCCTGCTCGTCGAAGGGCACGACCGCCCGGTGTTCATCTACAACTATCCGAAGCAGGCGAAGGCGTTCTACATGAAGGAGAATCCGGACGATCCTCGCACCGTGTTGTGCGACGATCTGCTCGCGCCCGAGGGCTACGGCGAGATAATCGGGGGATCGCAGCGGGAAGACGATCACGACAAGCTGCTGGCGCGAATCAACGAGGAAAATCTTCCGGTCGAGGCGTACAACTGGTATCTCGATCTCAGGAAGTACGGCACCTTCGTACATTCCGGCTTTGGACTTGGCCTCGAGAGAACGGTAGGATGGATATGCGGGATTCATCACATCCGGGAGGCGATCGCCTTCCCGAGAACAATGAACAGGCTCAGGCCGTAGGCGCTTTGTTCTTCTTTCCGAGGACAGTCTGATGGGTTTCGATCAGTATCACGAGCCGCCGGCAGAGTTGTCAGCCAGGACGCGGACCTTCGCGCGCATGATCACCTCGCTGATCGAAGAAGCCGAGGCGATCGGGTGGTACGAGCAGCGCCTCGCGCTGGAGAAGGATCGCGAGGCGCGCGCAATCATGCGCAATGCGCAGCATGAGGAGTTCAAGCACTTCGGAATGGACCTGGAGTTTCTGATGCGCCGCAACAAAAAATGGCGCGAGGTGCTTCAGGGCATCCTCTTCAAGCCTGGCGACATTGTGGAACACGGAGACGAGGCCGAAGAGGAAGGGGACTAGCTCTCTTCGCCGGTCTTCGCCTCGTCCCAGAGCGCATCCAGTTGTTCCAGCCCCGAGTGCGCCACATCAATCCCGCGTTCTCTTGCCAGGCGCTCGATCTCGCGAAACCTTCGCTCGAACTTCGCGTTCGCCTTGTCGAGCGCGATCGACGCGTGAACACCAGCCTTCCGGCAAAGGTTCACCACCGCGAACAGGAGGTCGCCAAGCTCCTCTTCGAGCGCATAGTGTCTCTCATCGAGTGACGGTCGCGCGCCAGGCCTGGGAGGTGCGGAGGTCCGAAGCTCCTCGCGTACCTCCTCGAGCTCTTCGCTGACTTTATCCGCTGGACCGTTCACGTCCGGCCAGTCGAAACCCACGCCCGCAGCTCGATCCTGCAGGCGGTGAGCGCGATGGAGCGCCGGCAACGCCATAGGAAGACCGTCAGCGATGCTCTTCCTCTGTTTGGATTTCATCCGCTCCCATGGTTCCCTGGCCGCCTCGCCAAACAGATGCGGATGCCGACCCTTCATCTTCGTGATAAGCCCCTCGGCCACTGCCGCGAAATCAAAGGCACCGCGCTCCTCGGCGAGCACGGAATGAAACAATACCTGTAGCAGCACGTCGCCCAGCTCTTCACGCGTCAACTTGTCATCGCCGAGTCTGATAGCGTCGTCGAGCTCGGTCGCTTCCTCGATCAGATAGGGTCGCAGAGACTCGTGCGTCTGTGCGGCATCCCATTCGCAGCGTTGCCGGAGATCGCGCATGAGCGCGAGCGTATCGTCGAGCGAATGTGTCTTGTCCATGAGTGTCGCGCTGCGGGGCTCGTTTTCTTGAAGGGATCTGAGGTCGGGGGTATACTACCCGCAACGTAAATGAAGCGTCAATGAAGCACACATTAGCTCGCGCCCGGATCGAGATCGATCTTGGCGCGTTGCAGCGTAATGGAG
>JALYYH010000125.1 GCA_030946665.1 Gemmatimonadota bacterium | reverse complement strand
GCGAAAGGCGTCCGCACGCCAGCGACGATAGCGACGCGGCGCCCGTTCCCGAATGTAGCCATGCAGGGAACTTAGACGCGCGTCGTTTATCTTTCTAGGACGTGCCGCTCTCTCGTGCGCCTCGTTCCTTCTCGAGCAGCCGCCGCTTGCGCTCCAGGCCCCACCGATATCCACCGAGAGCGCCGCTCTGTCTCACGACGCGATGACAGGGGATCAAGACAGAAACCGGATTGTTGGCGCAGGCGCTTGCAACAGCGCGCACAGCTTTTGGTGATCCGATGGCGCTTGCAATCTCGCTGTATGATCGTGTCTCGCCGAACGGAATCCTCTGCAGTTCGCGCCAGACCTTCCACCTGAAGGCCGAGCCTTGAACGTCGAGAGGAATGTCGGATCGCGGGCGCTTCGCATCCACTGCGCCGACGATCTCCCCCACCCACGCGCCGAGCGCGCTCGACGGAGCAGTCACGCGCGTGCGCGTAGCGGCCGGATACTCGTGCTCCAGCGCTGTCTCCAGAGTCTTCGCATCATCACCGAGTGTGATTGCGCAGACGCCGCGATCGGTTGCCGCAACCAGCAGAGTGCCCAGAGACGTTTTGGCGACTACGTAGTCGATGTGCGCTCCCGCACCGCCTCTGCGGTAGGTCGCGGGCGTCATGCCGAGTCTCGCGTCGGCATCCCCGTAAACCCTGCTGCTGGAACCGTAACCGGCGCCGAACGTAGCGCGGCTCACGGTCTCGCCGCGCTTCAGCTCGCCCTTCAACTTCTCGGTCTTCCGCGCCCGAATGTATTGCGCCGGCGTCAGTCCGATGAGCTCCTTGAATTTTCGCTGCAGGTGATAAGGGCTCATTCCCGACTTCTCTCCCAGAAGCTCCAAAGTTAGGCGTGCTTCGCCGACATCCGCGACGTGGCTGTCGATGTAATCGCGAGCCCGCTGGACCGGACCGTTTGGCGACTTGGCGCGATTGGGACGGCAGCGTTGGCAAGCGCGGAATCCGGCGCGTTCCGCGGCTTCCGCTGAGGAGAAGAACGCCACGTTATTCCGCTTCGGCCGCCGGGATGGGCACGATGGGCGGCAATAGATGCCGGTGGTGGTGACCCCGTACAGCAAACGGTCATCAGCGGAAGGATCTCTGTGGAGTACCGACTCCCAGGCAATGGCTTCATTCATGGGAGCTTCCTCCGTTCGACGTCGTGCCTTGTGTGGAGCCAGCTTCATCGCTCATCCTTTCGATGCGAAAATCATAACAGCCGGCGTCGGTGTCCCGCACGTGGATATAGGCCACCTCTCGATCCTGAAGCAGCCGCTGCAACTCGGGCTCGACGGCCTCATTGGAAACATACCTCTGCGAAACCAGTCGTCGCCCTCGCGCATACGCGTTGAGGGTGAGGCTGTGAGAAAGGATGTCGGCGGGAAAGCCGGCGTCTTCCGGATATCGCTCGCAGTCGTGCTCGTGGATGAAAACAGGGCCGGGCAACGGAAGTTTTTCGCTCCCGTAGAACGGGTCGTAAGTGAACAGTATCCGGCGCTCCTTGCCGACTGCGAAGGCTCTCAGGCATTGACGGCAAGGTCCGTAGCCAGTGGCCACTTCGGCATGCGCGGGATGACCATAGCCCGGTGACCGCAGCGTTTTGCGGACAGCATTGGCGACTCGGTCCCCGACGGCCACTACGCGATATGATTGCATTGTCTCCTCGCTGTCGAACGGTTTGTGTTGCTGCTCGTGCCGAATGATGCCGGGGCGGCTTCACCGGCGATATCCGAATCTTGCGGTCAAATTCCTTATACTTGGTCAGCGTTTCCGCTCGGCGCCGCCAATCAAAGAGAAGAATGCCTGAGCTCTCCGGAGAACGATTCGACCTATTGGTGATCGGGGGCGGCATCACGGGATGTGGCGTCGCCCGGGACGCCGCGATGCGTGGGCTCAAGGTGGCGCTGTTCGAGCGCGACGACTTCGCGAGCGGAACATCGGGGCGATCCTCGCGCCTGATTCACGGTGGCATTCGATATCTCGAGCAGGGCCAGCTCCACCTCGTACACGAGTCCATTCGAGAGAGACAGACGCTGCTCCGTATCGCGCCCCATCTCGTGAAGCCCCTCGCTTTCACCTGGCCGATCTACCGCGGCGCGCGAGTCGGCGGACTGAAGTTGAGCGCGGGACTCCTGGTCTATCGGCTGATGGCCCTGGGCCGGACGCGTCGACACCTCACTCTGGACACGGCCGAAACCATCGCTCGCGAGCCGTCTCTCAATCGCACGGGCTTGACCGGCGCGGCGATCTATTATGACGCGTGCACCGACGACGCGCGGCTGACGATCGCGAACGCGCTAGCCGCGCGAGCGCATGGCGCCACCGTCCGGAGTCACACACGAGTCGTCGATCTTCTCACGAAAAAGGGCAAGGTGATCGGCGCGGTCGTCGGCGAAGGGCGCGAAGTACTGGCGCGTGTCGTTGTCAACGCAACCGGTGTCTGGGAAACCAGCTTCACGGCAGGCGAGCGAGCGCAACGCGGCCGCGGAAGCAAGGGCGTTCACATCTCGGTGCCTCGCGAGCGGATCGGAAACCGGGATGCTCTCACGCTCATATCTCCGGTGGATGGCCGAGTGATGTTCTGCCTGCCGGCGGGTCCGCAGTCAATCATCGGCACGACGGACACCTGGACGACCGAATCACCTGAGACTGTCCACGCCTCGTTCGACGACGTCGATTACCTGTTGCTCTCGGCCAACGAGTATTTCCCGCGCGCTCGATTGACCCGCGACGATGTAGTGAGCGCGTGGGCAGGCATTCGCCCCCTTGCCAGCGGGACCAGCACGAATCCCAGTGCAGTATCACGCGAGCACAGCATCGTCACGGGCAATTCGGGAGTGATAAGTGTCACCGGAGGGAAGCTCACGACCTACAGGGCGATGGCGGCGGAGATCGTTGATCTCGTTCAGCGATCACTAGGGCAGAAACGGCACAGTGCTGCCACCGATTCCACCGAGCTTCCCGGAGCAGATCGCGCCGAGCAGATCTCGCGGCTGCAGCGGGAAAACGAAGCCCTCTCGACGCCACTCGTCGAGGGTCTCCCGTACACCGGTGCTCACCTCGTTTACGGAGCGAGTGTCGAGATGGCGCAGACACTTTCGGACCTCCTTGTTCGCCGCACCCACCTGGCGTTCGAGACGCGCGATCACGGACTGAGCGTTGCGCCCCGTGCCGCCGGAATTTTGGCCGCGCTTCTGGGTTGGGGTGAGCAAACGAAAAGCGCTCGCATCCGGGAGTATCAGGTGGATGTCGAGCGCATGTTCGCCATCGGTCAGCCCTAGCGCGAGCTGGCCTGCTACTGAACCGTGATGCTTCCCGACATCGCAGTACCGTGAACCGCGCAGTGATAATTGTACGTACCCACAGCGGCGAATGTCCGGTTGAACGTGCCCTGATCCTGCACACCGGAGGAGACACCGTCATCGAATACTACGTTGTGCGCCACGCACGTCTGCCCGGAATATCCATCCCCACCCGTGCAGGCATTCCATGCCCACTGGACTGACATTCCAACCGCCACGTTTTTTGAGGCCGGGGTGAACGCGTTGTTCGTAACCGAGATTCCCCCGGGAGGTGGGGGAGTATTCACGCTGGTTTGGGTTACAGGGCTGGTACTGCTTCCACCACATCCAAAAAGGCACGCGATTGCGATCGTCGTGCAAGCCTGCTTCAGCATTTTCATCTCCGGGCAAGTGATCTCAACGGAGACGGTATTCACGCGCATCGCGCGTCTCAAGCCTTTTTTTGGGCGTTGGCGGCGGACTACTTCAAAGCATTGGCGAGCGCACTTTCTGACGCCGCGAAACTTTCATGCGCTGAGCCGTCCGACCCTACGCGGCGTCGTGGATGGTCTTGAGCTCGATGATCTTGAGACGACGCGTGATTGCGGGAAGCTTGAGAACGACCGTCTCGCCAACGCTTCTTCCGACCAGCGTTTTCCCGATCGGCGATGACATGCTGACGTGGCCATCCTCGAACTCCACCGAGTCCCCGAACACGAGACTGAAGCTCTCACGCTCACCGGTCTTCTCGTCCTGGACGACCACCTGCGATCCGAGACCGACCTTGTCCGAAGGAATCTGCGAGACATCGATCTGCGAGAGCTTGCTCAGTCGCTGACGCAGCTGGCCCAATCTCGCCTGCACAAACTGCTGCCGCTCCAGCGCGGCCTTGTACTCGCTGTTCTCGCGCAGATCGCCCATCTCTACGGCGCGGCGAATCTCCTTGGGGAGCGTAATGCTCAGCTCGTGCTGAAGACGTTCCGCCTCCTCCCCAAGCTTTTTTTTGAGTTGTTCGATCATATGACCTGCTCATTACGGAGAAGCTGGCGCACCCATAAAACCGAACGCCCGACCGTATGACCGGCCGGGCGCCGCATCTCCAAGCTAGGCAGTCCTGCCCGGAGAGGCAATCGCTATCGATGTTGCGGCAGCTTCGAGTCGGTATGGTCGATCGGTGCGGGCGCCGAAGAAGACTTCTCGTACTCGTCCCGCAGTCGCTTCATCATCGCTTCCCGACGATCGAATAGTCGTTTGAGCGGCCTGGGCTCGTGGCGCGCGAAGGCATACGACGTCAGCAGCGGCAGCGCGACCGTCGAATCGAGATAGCACACCACCGCGTCCGGCAATCGATCGGGATCGATCTTGCCCCAGCTCACCGCCTCCGCTGGCGT
>JALYYH010000123.1 GCA_030946665.1 Gemmatimonadota bacterium | reverse complement strand
GCCTCCCTCCGTCATCAGATACTCGACGTCCTTGAGCAGGTCAGGGTGACGCTTCACGAATACGAGGCCGCCGGTCGAGGTCAACTCCTCGTCGGAGTTGCCGATGTAAACGATGTCTCGCGTCAGGACGACGCCGGAGCGCTTCAGGGCGATCATGGCCATGAGTTGGGCGATGCCCACGCCTTTCATGTCGATCGCCCCCCGACCCCAGATGTATCCGTCCCTGATGGCACCCGAAAAGGGATCGACCGACCAGGATGCGGGCGTAGCTGGCACGACGTCCATGTGATGAACCAGCGCGATCGCTCTTTTGTTGCCGTTGCCGCGAAGACGGGCGTACAGATTGGCGCGATTCGCCCCGAGCTCGGCGGTGTCGAGAATCTGAGCCTCGATTCCTTCGCGATCGAGAATACCCTTTAGATAGCGCGCGGCAAGAAACTCATTGCCTGGAGGATTCGTTGTGTTGATGCGGAGGTATTCCGCAAGGATTCTCTCCGACTCGCGCGCAGTGGACTCCCAGTCGACCGGTTTTGCCTGTGCGGAGACTGTGGCCGAAGCCCCGAGGAAGTAAACGGTCAGGACAAGGGTTAGCTGTATGCGGCTCATTTTGTGGAGGCTGGGGTTCGTGACGGGCGGCGACGCGAGTAATACTATTCGCTTGGCCTGCGATTCGCTGGAATTGTAGCGGGAGGCGAGGAGTGAGATACTTACCACGATCACGCGCGGCAGCTGCTCTTGTCCTCGTTTTGGCGACGGTGAGCTGCAAGCGCGCGAGCTACGACGGATCGGATCCGCTCGCCGCATCGCTCATCTTCGACAACGGCTCGCCAGAGGCGCGGGAAGCGCTCGCAACACCGGTCGATTATCGCCTTACTGACGAGAACTTCGCTCGCTGGGAAGAAGCGCAAAGCAACCTCGACGCTCTGCCGCGTTCAGCCTTGCGCTCGGGTCCCGCATCGGGCAGAAACGCGATCGACCGGGCAGCGGCTCGGCTGGAGGCCAGCCCTCGCGCCCGGCGCGCGATAGAGCGCGCTGGGCTGTCGGTGCGCGAGTTCGTTCTCGAGACCGTGGCTTTGGCGCAGGCGACGGAAGCTGCGGAAACCGGGAAGTCGACAAGCGCCACACCTGTGCCGGCCGACAATTTTCAGTTCGTGCAGAGATATCGGTCCCGCATACTGCTTGCGCGGCGAGAAGATCGCCTAGCCAGCGACCAGGCAGAAGCATTTGACATGCGCATCGACACCGCCGAACACAGCGATGACATGAACATGCAGATGGATGAGGCCGATGCGGGTCAGGAGGCTGAGATGAGCAGCGGTTCCGACACGGCCGGCACGGCTGGCGATGGGGGTGATTCCGCGCGCGCTACGGTTCCTGTTCCTCGCCTGCTATTGCTGCCCACTCGGCAACCTGCTCGGGGGCGGTGGCGCGGGGAGCTCGGATACGCGGGTCTTGAACGCCTCGAATTGGGGAGTGTCCACGATGAGAGGGCGCGAGTTGTCGAGCTTCATCTGCGCAATCAACTGCTTCGCTCTATCAATACGCGTCTCCTCGAGCGGATGCGACGCGAACCACCCCTCGACCTTCGTAGGCTGGTATTGTCGCTCCTTCAGGAGGACCTGAAACAGGCTCGGGATTCCCTGCGGATCGTAGCCCGCTCGCGTCACGTTGACCACGGCTTCTGAGTCGGCCTGCAATTCGTCGAGCCTGCTGTGTTTAGCGAACAACGCGCTTCCTCCCACCTTAACGGCCACCTGTGCCAATCCGTTCTGGCAGATGCTCGTCAACGTGCAAACGACAGCTACACCGGCGTTCGCCTTCTCTGCGGTCTGCATCTGCTTGACGGAATGCCGCTGGATCACGTGGCCGATCTCGTGCCCGAGAGTTCCGGTAAGCTCGTCGAGCCTGTTGGCGCTCTCGATGAGTCCGCGATTCACGTAGACATATCCGCCCGGCAGGGCAAAGGCGTTTACCTGCCTGGTGTTGACGACGTAAAAATGCCAGTCGAGATCCGCGCGGCTGGTATTTTTGGCGATGGATTCGCCAAGGCTCTGGACGTAACCGCTGATGGCAGGATCGGTTACGATAGGCAGCTGCGCATTGACTTCTTCGGCGTTCTGGCGGCCGATGGCGACTTCCTGGTCCTGCGATACGGAGCAGGCGACCAGAGTCAGAGAAAGCACAGTCAGGATGGAAGAACGAGTCATTTCGCGCAGGGTTTGGGAGTAAATTCAAAATGGGGCAAGACATGTTCCACCCCCGTCCTCACTCTGCCGAAGGGTAAGGCTATTCCGTGCTGAGCTCACCAGTTTCCGATCGACCGAGTCCGAGCTTCGAGCAGCGGCATCTGCGCGTCCCGAGGTCCGCTCGCTATGCAGTAATGGGATCGCTCGATGTGCCTCTCAGCGAGGTGTGGATCGTCTGTCACGGACACGGGCAATTGGCGTCCCGATTTCTGACGCGCTTCATTCCCATCGAGCGGGAGGATCGGCTTTTTATCGCGCCCGAGGCACTTTCCCGGTACTACCTCTCTCCGCCGCAGGGGGGACCCCACGCACCGAACACACCCGTCGGCGCGACGTGGATGACTTCCGAAGATCGCGAGTGCGAGATCGAAGACTACGTCGGCTACCTGGACCTGCTCTACGACGAAGTCTTCTCGATCGTGGACCGTACCAAGGTTCGGCTTTGGGTGGTTGGTTTTTCTCAGGGCACGGCCACGGTCGCGCGCTGGGTTGCTCGCGGCAAGGTGGATCCCGACCGGGTAGTTCTATGGGCCGGCCTTCTGCCCCCGGAGTTCAATGCCACTGACGCGGCCGCGTTGTCGCGTTGTGCTCCCGCGACGATCGTACTGGGGAGGCACGACGACTTCGCCAAACCCGAATTGGTGGCAGCGCAGGAGGCGCGATTGAAGGAGCTAGGTGTCGCCTACCAAGCAATTCGATTCGATGGCGGTCATGAAATCCTTGCAGACACACTGCGGGATTTGGCGGGCGCGTGAAGGAACTGAGCGTGCGCGCTCTCACCCGAATTTCAGCGGCAGCCAATTGGCGGCACGCGATTCTGATTCTGATGGTGGCGACGCTTTTCGTCCCCGTCATCGTGCCGCCGTCTTTCTTCTTTCCGTACGTCACGCCGAGGAACATTTTCTTCCGCGCCGTCATTGACATTGGTGCGCTCGTGCTCGTGTGGGCGCTTTGTTCAGCCGATGACGAGCTGGATCTGCGCTACGAGCCGATCTTTTGGGCGCTGGTAATGTTCGTTGCAGCGGCGCTTCTGTCCGCACTCTTCTCGCCGGCCCGCGACCATAGCTTGTTCGGAGATTTCGAGCGAATGGGCGGAGTGTGGGCCTGGCTGCACCTCGCGCTCTTTTTTCTTCTTCTGCGCACTCTGCGCGATCAGGAGTGGAGCTGGGCTCTCAACGCCGCTCTCCTGGTGAGCGTTTTCGTCAGCGGCACCGCCATCATCGAGCACGGACGTTTCATCTCCTCGACACGGTTATCCGACTCAATCCTCTCCGCCAGCTCCTCCACAATCGGGAATTCCGGACTGCTGGCGGCATACCTCCTCTTCGGGGTGGCACTGGCTTCATATCTGGCCTCGACGAATGTCCGCCTGCGCTTGCTGTATCTCGCTGGCGGTGCGGTCAACCTGCTCGCATTGGTTTACGCCGAGAACAGGAGCGCACTGATTGGAGCGGTGGTGGGTACGCTGATCGGATCGGTGATCTTTGCGACGCTCCATACCGCGTCGCGCCGCAGATGGATTCCTACGGCCGCGGCGCTTTCACTCGCGGTTTTGCTAGTCGCGATCTCCGCTGGTTTGAGGGCATTTCCTTCGAGTGCCCTGACCCAGAACACGCCAACGGTACTCCAGCGGCTCGCCTATACGAATTCCGCCGGCTCGGACGAGTCGCGAGCCGTTCAGTGGCGTGCCGCTATCGATGGCTTCAAGGATCGCCCCCTGCTCGGATACGGGCTCGAGAATCACAATCTCGTCTGGTCCGCGCACTTTGATCCAGCCATCTATCGCATGGATACCGACATATACGACCGAACCCACAATCAGTATCTGGAGCTGCTCGCGACGACTGGACTGACGGGTGCGCTCGCCTTCCTGGGGATCTGGTTGGCGATAGGCGTCACTCTGGTGCGGGCGTATCGTGACGATCGACTGTCGGCTTCATCGCTCGCCATTCTCACTGGTCTGCAGGTCGCCTACGCCATCTATCTGGTGTTCTGGTTCGTCGACGTGAATTCGACGATGCTCTGGATTCTCTTCGCCGCGCTGATAGCGTCGCGCGAAAATCCCTATGGCGTAGTCCGGCCGGCGACCGAGCGTCGATACGGCTCGCGTCGAGGCCCGCTGGCAGTAGCACTCTCTTCCGCGATACTCGTGGCAGTCGTGCTCTACGCGGAAGTATACGCGCCACTGCGCGCCAATCGCGCTCTCGCGCGCGTCGACGCGGCCCGCGGATCATTACGTCAGACGCTGGACGACTTCAATCTTCTTGCGGAGACATCGGCGCATCAGACCGCGCACACACCCCTCGTGATGGGCCAATATCTCGCGTCGCTGCATCCGCGTTACGCGGAGATGCGGCGCAATCCCGAAGAACGCCGGACGCTGGAAGCAGCATTTGCCGGCACGAGGTCCGCGTTCAGTCACGAGATCCATCGCGATACTCTGAACGACAGGCTTTACACGCATCAGGCCAACCTGTTGCTGGATGCGGCCAGTTTCTACGGCTCGAGATCATACGTCGACGACGCGATCGCGAGTCTGAACAAAGCGATCGAGCTGAGCCCGCGCCGCGTCCAACAGAGAATGCTTCTCGCCAGAGTGTACACGGAAGACCGGGATTACGGCCATGCGCGAGCGGTGCTGGAAGATGCAGTGAGAGTCGACCCGGATCTGGGCGAGCCTCGCTTCGCACTGGCCCAGTACTACCTCACAATCGACGAGAGCGACTCGGCGCTCGCCATGCTCGAGAGCTCGCTCGGGCACGGATACGTTGGCGCGCCGGAAATCTATCTCGCGATCGGAAAGCATCTCGAATTCTCCGGGCGCGGCGCCGCTGCCGCGAGACTTTATTCGAGCTACCTGGAAGTGAAGTACACGAAAGCGATCTGGGATCGACCGGGCACGATCGATAGAACGATTCCAACCACGGACATAGCGGTCGCCGCTCATTTGCCCTTGCTGTACGTGCGGGCGCAGGAAAGCGAGCTAGCGATCAAGACCGCGGCGGCGTTGTCCTCATTCGATTCGTCGCGTACCGCGCTGGTGGATCGATTTGTGTCCGACGTGGGATCGCGCCACCGCTCACGATGGATCGCGAAGAACTCGCTGCTGCCGTGCGCGTCCGTGCGCGGCACAAGATCGAATGAGGCGGCGCCCGTCGATGCGTGCGGAGTCTTCCGGAAAAAGCTCTAGGCCGAGTGCGCCGCTACGGCGGTGGCGGGCGCTCTGACACCCGCCCGGTGGATTCTGAGCGCCGCGATCCGGCGCCCGTCCATGGCCACCACTTCCATCTCACCGCCGGGAATCGGAATCCGGTCGCCCATTCGAGGCAGGCGGCCAAGCTTTGCAAAGGCATAGCCGCCCAGCGTCGTCCAGTCTCCCTCGGGGATCTGGACTCGATAGTCAGACCGGACGTCGATGAGCGACAGAGAGCCCGCCAGCTCGAGGACTCCATCGGTCACTATCGATTCCCGCGACGCAAAGTCGTACTCGTCGGCGATGTCTCCGACGACTTCCTCGACCAGGTCTTCCATCGTGACGATCCCGGCCGTGCCGCCGTACTCATCGAGCACCACCGCCATGTGAGCGCGCGTTTTTCGCAGGTCGTCCAGTACCCGCTCGGCGGGCCGGCTGTCGGGGACGTACATGGGCTCGCGCACGAAATCCGCAAGATTGAAAGGAGCGTCGCCCGAATGGAGCCACAGGTCCTTGGCGAGGAAGACTCCGGTCACGTCGTCGAGGGATTCACGGTAGACGGGGTAGCGCGAGTAGCGCTCACGTCGGAGGACCTCCCAGACCTCCTGCTCCGTTGATTCGATGTCGAGTGCCACCACATCGGTTCGAGGGCGCATGACATCTCTTGCTTTTTTGTCGTGGAAATCCAGGACGCCGGCCAGCATCGCGCGATCCGACTCGTCCAGCGTTCCCCGGGCGTGAGCCTGCATCACCAGGAATCGAATCTCTTCCGGACTGTGCCCTTCCTCGTCACTGGAGGGCTCGACGCCGAACACCCGCAGCAGCCCGTTCGCCGCTCCGTTGAACACCCAGATGAAGGGCGACATGAATCTGGCGAAGATCATGAGGGGGCGGGTAACTGCGCTGGCGGTTCGCTCCGGGCTGGCGAGGGCGATGGATTTCGGCGCGAGCTCCCCCAGGACTATGTGCAGAAATGTGAGAAGGAAGAACGCTACTGGGACCGCCGCGACGTGGCTCGCCGTCGGCGACGGATTCAAGCCCGCGTTCCGCAGAAGGGAATCGAAGAGATGAGCCAAGGCGGGCTCGCCTATCCACCCGAGGGCGAGCGACGCGATGGTGATTCCAAGTTGCGTGGCGGCGATATAGCGGTCTAAATGTTGGAGTGCCGTCTGGACGGTACGCGCGCCGCGGTCGCCTTTGCCGATCATGTCGTCGATCTTGCTTCTGCGCGCGGCCACCAGGGAAAACTCCGCGGCGACGAAAAAGGCGTTAAGTGCGACCAGTCCGAGCACGGCAATCATGCTGCTGCCGGCCGCGGTCATAGACGGAGGATCCGCGGTGTCTGCAGCAAGAAATCCAAGGACCATATGGGTGTAATCTATATAGTAGTAGGGACTTAGGTTCACGCCGGAGCGTATAATTGACCGCAGTTTCCGATCCCCTCAATCAGGAACCCTTGGCGCCGGCCGTTTCCTCGCACCCTGCTTCAGGCCCCGCACTCGCTCTGCCGCCAAGCACTGGTAGCGGCAGGGAACGCGTCCTTCGGGTCGTCTATCTCGGCCGCCTTTCCCTGGCAGCCGCGATCTTCATCGCGGCCATCGTGGTCTGGAGAGCCGCCGACACCACTGCGACACTGGTGGCGACACTGGCCTTCGTATCGACGCTGCTCTTCACTGGCGCGTCGATGTTTTCCAGCGAACAGATAGGACGCCGGCCGGGTGACACTTTCTTCTACGGGCAGATGATCTTCGATCTGCTCCTGGTCACGACGGTAGTTCACCTGACTCAGGCCGGGACCGGAACGCCCTCACAGCTGGCGCCACTCTACATCCTGGTCATCGCGGTTAGCGCTCTCGTGCTCCCGGCGGCGGGGGTGCTACTGATTGCGTTGTTGGCTGATGCTCTGTACTTCGCGGTAACGATCTTCGATCAGGCTTCGACCTTCGACCTGCCGGTTTTCGTTCAGCTGGGAATATTCGGGGCTGTCGCGCTGGGGTGCGGGTACATTGGGGCCCGATTGCGCGAAGCCAACGCCGGTCGTGAGGAGATGGCGGCCGAGCTCGCCGCTTTCCGACTGCGCGAAGCCGACATCGAGCGGTTGCATACCCGTGCCGAGCGCCTCGAAGCGGTAGCCGAGATGAGTGCATCGCTCGCCCACGAGATCAAGAATCCGCTTGCATCCATTCGCAGTGCCGCCGAGCTGTTGGCAAAGGTCCCGGGGGCGGATGACGATACGCGCACTCTCACAAAGCTCGTCCAGCGGGAGTCGGATCGGTTGTCGCGCCTCTTGTCGGAGTTCCTCGATTTCGCCCGAACGGGAGTCACGAGCGTGCGTCGCCTCGACCTGATGGAAGTCGCACGCCATGCCGCTGTGCTGGTCGCCGCGCACCCGGACAAACCGGAAAACGTAACGATTCGAGAGCTGTTTCCTTCAACTTCTCTGATCGTCGTTGGCGATGACGACCTGCTACACCGTGCGATCTTCAACCTTCTTCTCAACGCCGTTCAGGCATCTCCCCCGGGCGGCGAGGTCCGAATCGAAGCCGCGGAGCTCGCCCAGCACCAGCTTCCAGCGCAAGCCGAGCATTTCTCCCGTGGCGCGATAATGCTGCGTGTGACCGACCAGGGGCGCGGAATTCCCGACTCGATCAAGGACAGGCTCTTCGAGCCATTCGTGACGACGAAATCCAGCGGGACCGGACTCGGACTGTCGATCGTTCACCGCGCTGTCGAGGCCCATCACGGCTTCATTCTGGTGGACAAGCATGGCCAGAACGAGGGCACCAGGTTCACGATGATTTTGCCGAGGCTTGCGAGCGATGCCGCGAGGCGTACGCCTAAGAGCTCGGCGAAGCCCCGCTCATGACGGCAGCGGCACCGGCGGCGCCGACAATTCTGGTGATCGATGACGAGATGGGGATTCTGGATACCATCCGCATCCTGCTCAAAAGCGAAGGGTTCACCCCTTATACCGCGCTTGGCGGTAAGAAAGGACTCGAGCAGATAGCCGCGCTGCGGCCCGAACTGATACTCACTGATGTGAGAATGCCGGACGTGACCGGCCTCGATATTCTGGCGTCCGTCCGCGCGCACGACCCGGAAGCGGTGGTCATCCTGATGACAGCCCAGGCGAGCCTGCAGTCGGCTATCGGCGCCGTGAACAACGGCGCTTTCTACTACATCCAGAAGCCGTTCAAGAACGAGGAGCTGGTGGCGATCGTACGTCGCGCAGCGCAACACCGAAACGTTCGACGCGAGAGCCGTACTTTCAAACGGGAAGTCGGGAAGAAGGACCCCTCCAAGGATGCCCCCACCAAGCCGATCGGCTCGAGCAAGCCCTGGCTGGAAGTCATGCACGTCGCTGAATCAGTTGCCGGCACCGATTCGACGGTTCTGCTACAGGGTGAATCCGGAACGGGTAAGGAGGTCGTAGCCCGCTACATCCACGACCGCTCGTTGCGCGCCGGTAAGCCATTCCTCTCCATCAACTGCGGTGCGCTGCCGGAGAGCCTGCTCGAGAGCGAGCTGTTCGGCCACGTCAAAGGATCTTTCACCGGCGCCTCGCGCGACAAAGATGGTCTCTTTTCCGCAGCTGGCGACGGCACCTTCTTTCTCGACGAGATCGGCGAGACCACGCCGGCCACGCAGGTAAAGCTGCTCCGCGTGCTTCAGCAGCGCGAGGTGATACCGGTGGGCGCCACCGAGGCAAAACCCGTTCATGCCCGCGTCATCGCCGCGACGAACCGTGATCTGGAAGAGGAAATAAAGCGGGGATCGTTCAGGAGCGATCTGTACTACAGACTGAACGTGATCTCCATTGTCCTTCCACCGCTGAGAGATCGACCCGAAGACATCCCTCTTCTGGCCGAAGCATTTCTCAGCCGAAATGCGGACCCGGCGGGGAAAGGTCCGACAACCCTCGAGCCCGAAGCGCGCGAAGCGCTTCAGCGCTACTCATGGCCCGGAAACGTGCGCGAGCTGGAGAATGCTCTCGAGCGGGCGGCAATTCTCGCCAAGAATCAATGCATCGGAGTATTGGAGCTGCCTGAGCGCGTCACCGAGATAAAACCGGAGCCGCTCGTCAGCGATGCGACGCAACTCAATCCCACACTCGACACGATCGAGCGAGCCTACATCCTGTGGGTGCTCGAGAACGAGGGGGGAAGCAAGCCCCGCACCGCCGAAGTTCTCGGAATCGACGCCTCAACCCTCTACAGAAAACTCTCACGCTACGGTCTGGAGAAATAGTAAAAAGTGATTACTCCCGTAACTCCGCTGCGGAGGATGGAGATGCTTGTATCCGTTCTCGTGCCCGTCTACAACGAGGAGGATACGGTCGCCGAAATCGTCGAGCGCATTCGTGCCGCGCCGTACAACACGGAAATAATCTGCGTCGACGACTGCTCGACCGACGGAACGAAAGCCATTCTCCAGCGGCTGCTTTCCGACGGAAAAATCCATCAGGCCATCTTTCAGGAACAGAATCGGGGCAAGGGCGCGGCGGTGCGTGTCGCGATCGCGGCCAGTCACGGAGACATCGTCATCGTCCAGGATGCGGATCTCGAGTACAATCCCGCGGACTGGCCGGCGCTCTTCGAGCCGCTCATTGAAGGCCGCGCCGATGCTGTGTTTGGCTCCCGATTTCTCGGCGGAACACACCGGGTGCTGTATTACTGGCACGCGGTTGGCAACTCGCTCCTCACTACACTGAGCAACATGTTCAGCAATCTCAACCTCAGTGACATGGAGTGCTGCTACAAGGCGATAAGGGGTGAGCTCGCCCGCTCGCTTCAACTGCGGTCGGAGCGATTCGGGTTTGAGCCGGAGATCACAGCACGGCTCGCGCACTTCAACGCGCGCATCTTCGAGGTGCCGGTCAGCTACTCGGGCAGGACGTATCTCGAGGGCAAGAAGATCACGTGGCGGGACGGATTCGCAGCACTGATCCACATCGTGAGGTACAACCTATTCCCCTGACGTCCCGGTGGATCCGCATAGCCATGTGGGCGTCGGTAATTGGTCTTGCGCTGGCTGCGTCGATCTCAGGAATCAGCAATGGC
The DNA here is from genome assembly GCA_030946665.1 of Gemmatimonadota bacterium. Next base: position 2,056 of record JALYYH010000123.1, on the reverse strand, counting down.
TTTGCGTTCGACGACGTGCACATCATCCTACAGGACAACCGCACGCATTCGCTCGCCCATTGGTGGCGACTGTTCGGGCAGAGCTACTGGCCGCTGGAAAAGGGCGGCGATCTTTACCGTCCCGCTACCATGCTCGCCTTCGCCGTTCAGTGGGCACTCGGCGCCGGCGCCCCGCTGGTGTTCCACGTAACGAGCATCGTCCTGTATGCCATCGTCTGCGCCGCATTCTTCGGTATCCTTCTCGAGCTCCTTCCGACAACCGCGGCGTGGATCGGTGCCGCCCTCTTCGCCGTCCACCCACTACACGTTGAAGTCGTGGGAAACATCGTCGGTCAGGCCGAGCTGCTGGTGGCGCTCTTCACGGTAACAGCCTTGTTGATATTTCTGCGGGCACGACGTCGAGGCCAAGTATCCGTTCGTGACGCGTCTTTCATTCTCTTGCTGTATCTGCTGGGCTGTCTGTCGAAGGAGCACGCGATCCTATTGCCTTTGCTCCTTATTGCCGCGGAGGCGACCTTGGTTTCCACGGAAATGCCTCTCCGCAGGCGGCTCGCCGCGATGGCACCTCTCATTCTGGCTCTGGGGACCGTGGGTCTCGTCTTCATCGGGGTCAGGTATTACGTAATCGGCCCCAATGCAGCGGCGGCGGACGAAGCCAACGCACTGTTTCTTGGCCAGCCATTCGGAATTCGTGCTTTGACCATGCTGCGGGTTTTGCTGGAGTGGATACGCCTCTTTTTCTGGCCAGCGCGCCTGTCAGCGGACTACTCGCCGCGGGCTATTGACGTCGTCACCGGCGCTAACCCTGAGATGCTTGCGAGCGCCGCGATCCTCGTGGGGTTCGCCGGACTCGCTTGGTTTGCTCGCCGCACCGCACCGGTAGCGACATTTGCGTTCCTCTGGACGGCAATTGCACTTCTCATCCCCAGCAATCTCGTTATCCCGACGGGCTTCGTTCTCGCCGAGCGCACGCTTTTCCTGGCGAGCGGCGGTGTGATGCTTGGGATTGCCGCCGTCATCGCTCATTTCACTCGGCGCGGTGCGACGTTATCCGAGCCAGCCCGAAAGATGGTTTTCACAGCGGTTGGGGTGTTGCTTCTTCTGGGCATAGCCGCAAGCGGATTTCGCCAACATGTTTGGCGCGACAACGATACACTTTTCGCTCAGACGGTTGTCGACGCTCCGATGAGCTACAAGGCGCACCTGGCCTATGCCGCCATGCTGTTCGAGCAGCACCGAAGAAAGGCTGCCTTCGAGGAAATAGCGTTAGCCCACGCGCTGTTCCCCCAGGATCTGAGCGTGCTTCAGTATGCCGCCGAACAGTACTCCGGTGTTGAAGGCTGCCAGATGGCGGTCGCCGTCTTCTCGCGCATACTCGCCACCGATCCCAGAAGAGCGGAATCGCGCGTCGGTCTCGTGAGATGCCTGACCGCGATGGGACGCTACGCCGACGCCCGAAAATCCCTCCACCAAGGACTTGCCACCGGTGAGTCAATGGGCGCGTATCACCGGCTGATGGTCATCAACGACAGCGTAGAGGTCTCAACTCGGCCTCACTCTGGGAAATAGCTTCCGCCCCTTTCAGCGGCTGTAGGCCGGCTATTTCTCCGGCCAGAGCACCGTCTCGCCAGTCGCGTACGGCACCAGCTCGGGTGGCATCGCGCGCCGCGACGGTGGCGTGCGTTGGGGTTTCGGCTCGTAAACATACGAAGCCCGGAGGCGCAAATATTGTCAGCGGGCGGTCAGGTCGCCCGTTTTGTGCTAGAAGTGGAAGTCTTTACAGCGCAATAAGTTATGCAATTTTGCACCGACTGAGCTCAGCGTTGCGAATGAGGGGGCGGGTGCGTCCTTGATATAGCGCTGCTAGTTCTTGGCAGCTAACCCAACGGACTAGGAGACAGAATGTCACAGAACAAAAAGGGTTTTACTCTTATCGAGCTTTTGATCGTAGTCGTCATCATCGGCATTCTTGCCGCGATCGCGATTCCGAAGTTTGCGAACACGAAGGACAAGGCGTATGTCGCAGCCATGAAGTCTGACCTTCGTAACCTCGCGA
>JALYYH010000115.1 GCA_030946665.1 Gemmatimonadota bacterium | reverse complement strand
GCTCGGATCACACGCAGCGCGATCTCGCCGCGATTCGCAATCAGGATTTTCCTAAACAACGTCTGCCCTAAAGCGGAATGTTACCGTGTTTCTTCGGCGGATTCTTGTCGCGCTTGGTCTGCAGGCTGTCGAGCCCATCTATGAGCGCCGGCCGTGTGTTGCGCGGATCGATTATGTCGTCGAGGTAGCCGCGACCCGCGGCAATGTAGGGATGGGCGAACATCTCACGGTATTCCTCGATCTTCGCCTCCGTGGCCGCCGCTTCATCCTTGCTCTCCGAGATCTCCTTGCGAAAGAGTATCTCGACCGCTCCCTTGGGACCCATTACCGCGATTTCAGCGGTTGGCCACGCCACGTTGAAATCGCCACGAATGTGCTTGGAGCTCATGACGTCGTACGCGCCGCCGTAAGCCTTCCGCGTGATCACAGTGAGCTTGGGCACTGTAGCCTCACAATAGGCGTACAGAAGCTTGGCGCCGTGCTTGATGATGCCCCCATGCTCTTGAGCAACGCCCGGCAGAAAGCCGGGCACGTCCTCGAACGTCACGAGGGGAATGTTGAACGCATCGCAGAAGCGGATGAATCGCGCCGCCTTGAGGGATGCGTTGATGTCCAGCACGCCCGCCAGTACCGCCGGCTGATTCGCCACCACGCCGACGCTGAATCCACCGAGGTGCGCGAAGCCGCAGAGGATGTTTCCGGCATATTCGCGCTGTACCTCATAGAACTCGGAGTCATCCACCACTCTGTTGATGACCTCGTGCATGTCGTACGGCTTGTTGGCGTTGTCCGGCACGACGTCGAGCAGAGATTCCTCGCGCCTGTCGCGGGGATCGGTGGCCGGCCCGCGCGGAGGGTCGCTCACGTTATTGGAAGGTATGAAACGAAAGAGGTCGCGAATGTGCTGGAGGCATTCGGGCTCTGAATCGCAGGCAAAATGCGCCACACCGGACGTCGCTGAGTGCGTGTCGGCTCCCCCCAGCTCCTCCATCGTCACGTCCTCGTGCGTTACGGTCTTAACGACGTTCGGTCCCGTCACGAACATGTACGAGGTGCCGCGCACCATGTAGGTGAAGTCGGTAATCGCAGGCGAATAGACAGCTCCGCCCGCGCATGGACCAAGTATCGCCGAGATCTGAGGCACCACGCCCGACGCCAGCGTATTGCGAAGAAATATTTCGGCGTACCCGCCGAGCGACACGACGCCCTCTTGAATGCGCGCTCCTCCCGAGTCATTCAGTCCGATGACGGGCGCACCGTTCCTCATCGCCAGATCCATGATCTTGACAATCTTTTCGGCGAAGGCCTCCGATAGCGATCCCCCGAACACCGTGAAATCCTGCGAAAAGACGTAGACGAGTCGCCCGTCGATCTTCCCGTGACCGGTGACGACCCCGTCACCATAGAACTTCTGTGCCTCGAGCCCGAAATCGGTCGAGCGGTGGACCACGAAACGATCGAGCTCTACGAAAGAGCCTTCGTCCAGCAAAAGCTCGAGGCGCTCCCGCGCCGAAAGCTTGCCCTTCTCGTGTTGCGTCTTCAGCCGCGCCTCGCCGCCGCCCTGCTCGGACTCAGCGCGGCGACGGTCCAGCATTTCGAGTTTGTCTCGCATCGTCATAGAAGCGAAAAGCTAACCTGCCACGGAATGAGCATCTAGCGCCCATACACGCGGTTTGCACTGTTATTGTTATGCAAGTCTGATCGGCATCAATACACCCGTCCAACTTGACACCACCACGAAAACGATCCCGCAAGCCGCGTAAGCGGGCGCGAAGACGACACGCGCAGCAGCATACGTCGCTGCCTACCAGCCGCAACGCGTACATGGATACGCGCCAGTGGCTGCTCGACCGGCACGGTCCCGTGTGTGCCTATTGCGAGCGCCGGGTCAGCTCCAAAGCGATCACCATGGATCACGTGACGCCGAGAAAGGGGAAGACAGCGTACGACCGGCGCGACAACCTTGTCCTTGCGTGCCCATCGTGCAACGCCTTGAAGGCGGACCAGCCTTTCCTCGCGTTTCTGCTGGCCCGGAGAGCGCGGGCGGCGAGCCTTCTCCGGTACGGGGGCCACCTGAGCCCGATGCTTCTGGACCTTGCCAAAGAGATCGCCGGTCCGGAAGCGGCGGCGCGAGCAGCCCGACTAGCGGATCCGGATTACCCCTACCTCGACTAGGAGTCGCTCGACTCCAGCTCGTTTTTCCTGACGGCGGCAGGGGCGCTCGCCGGGGGTGGCTGTTCTTCGGCGTCGGGAGCGCTGGTCTCTATCGGCTGCACCGATGATTTCTTGTAGCGGCTCGCGGCCAGACGCCGCTTCTCCGGCTTGAGCCTGGCTTTCAGGAAGGCCAGCACATCCATCTCGTGCTGACGAAGCGTTGGCCCATGCGTTTTGCGCTTGCTCCATTTGCGCTCGGGCAGGGGCGGAAGGACTAAGCCTTCGAGGTATGCCTCGAGGAGTGCTGGATGGATGTAATACTTCCTGCACACACTTCTGGTGTTGCCAAGGCGCTTTGCAGTGAGGTCCACGGCGGCGACAATGTTCCGCTCCGCTTCCTTCTTGGTCTTGGCGGGCCCTGTTTGCCGAAGAGCGTCGGCCGCGAGCATCGTTCCGGCCCACGTGCGAAAGTCCTTTGCGGTTATGTCGCGGCCCGTCACCGTTTGCAGGTATGCGTTGACATCCTCCGCCTGGACGACCTGTCGTTTTCCGTCGTCATCGAGATACTTGAAGAGCTCCTCGCCGCGCAGCTCCTGGCACCGCTGGACTATCCGCGCGATCCGCTTATCGGTGACGGCGACGGCGTGCTGGATTCCGCTCTTTCCGCGAAACTCGAACCGCATCTTGGACCCAACGACCGCGACGTGCCGGCGCCGGAATGTGGTGAGCCCGTATGACTTGTTCGCCTTCGCATACTCGTCCGAGCCGATGCGGATCAGAGTGGTCTCGAGCAGCCACACCAGGGTGGCCATGATCTTATCGCGCGTGAATCCCGGCAGCTCGATATCCGTCTCGACCCGCTCTCGGATCTTCCAAAGCACGTCGCTCAGCTCGAACATGCGCTCGAATTTGGTGCCATCGCGATGCTGCCTAAAACCGGGGTGATACCGGTACTGTTTTCGGCCCCGGCCGTCACGAGCGGTGACCTGCAGATGTCCGTCTTCAAGCGGACAGATCCACACCTCGGTCCAGGCTGGCGGAATCACCAGCGCGCGGAATCGCTGCAGCAGCGCGGGCGCGCGAATTACCCGGCCTTCGGGGTCGATGTACCTGAACCCGCGGCCGTGAGGTTGCCGGCGAATTCCCGGCATCGCGTCAGTGACGTATCGGAGACCCGCGGCTTCCGCGGTATCCTCATACTCCCGTGATACAGACTGTCCCAGCTTTCCTCCTCTGCGCGCACGCTTGGTGGTCACGCCTCCGGCCGCGGGCCTGAGAGACGGGGCGTCGTGTATGGACGCTAGAGGCGCGTCCCGGCAACGCGATTCATTTCCGAGAAAACACTCGGCGTCGCATACGGGCACTCGACTCGTCCTGTTTCGGATTTCTGGATCGGAACCGCGCAGACTATCGGGTCCGGCAGCTGGGTGGCGAGACTGGTGCTTCGGGCTACTTTTCCCGGAGGCGAAACGCATTCGGAAACAGGGGGTAGTATGACCGCTTCACGCCACCAGGTTCGGTTTCCAGGGGAGTCAACGTCCTATCGAGAGGCGCGCGACAAGTTGCTCGAAGCGGAAATCGAGATCCGACGAGCGATCGAATCGGTCACCGTTCAGCGACGCGCCCTCCCGCTCGGAGGCGCGGTTCCGACCAACTACGAGTTCGATGAGGTTGTGGGCGCTAATGGTCAGGAGGAGATCCGGCGCGTGGAAATTTCGGAGCTGTTCGCGAAGGGGATTGATTCCCTAATCCTTTACAGCTTCATGTACGGCCCGGAAATGGCACGACCCTGCCCCTTGTGCACCTCGATCATCGACGCGTTGGATGCCGAAGCCCCTCACGTGGTGCAACGCGTAAATCTCGGCGTCGTCGCAAAGTCGCCGATCAAGCGGATTCGGGAATTTGCGGGCGAGCGCGGCTGGCACAACGTGCGACTTCTCTCCTCGGAGAGGACGACGTACAACCATGACTATCAGGGGGAGAATGTTCGCGGGGAGCAGATGCCGGCGCTGAATGTGTTCGTGCGGAAGGGGGACCAGGTCTTCCATACGTACTGCACCGAATTGCTGTTCGCGCCCCCGGAGCCGGGCCAGGACGGCCGGCATGTCGATTCGATCTGGCCCCTATGGAATCTCTTCGACTTCACCCCCGAGGGGCGTGGCGAGAACTGGAGGCCCAAGCTTTCCTACTAGCGTTACGTCGCGATCGGCAGCGTAAAGTAGAATGTGCTGCCGAGCCCGGGGTGACTCTCGACCCAGATCCGGCCCTGGTGGGCTTCGACGATTCCCTTGGCGATTGCCAGTCCGAGGCCGATTCCACGGCGGTCTGACGGCTTCGCCTGCCAGAATCGCCCGAAGATGTGCGGCACCTGCTCCGGCGGAATTCCCGGACCTGTGTCGATCACGGCAAACCGCACTTCTCCGTCGACGGCCTCAGCGGCCACAGTGATTCTTCCCTGGCGCGGCGTGAATTTGACGGCGTTGCCGACCAGATTCGACAACACCTGCTGAATTCTCGCCGAATCGGCGAGCACTCGCGGAAGGTCGTCGGCCACGTGCGCCTCCATCACGATCGAGCTGCCGACAGCGAGCGGGCGCAGCATGTCGATAGTGTCGTTCACGATGACGTCGGCACCCTCCGCTTTCACGTCTATCGTGAGACGTCCCGCCTCCATCCGCTTCACTTCGAGGAGGTCCTGAATCATTCGATTCATGCGATCGGCGGCACGGCGGACAATCTCCTGCTGCCGGCGCTCCTGAGTCCGCTCGACAGGCGTCGTCTCGAGCATCAGGCTAATGGCCATTGTAACCGTGTTGAGCGGGTTCCGAAGATCGTGCGCCACGACCGCCAGAATATCGTCGCGCGCCCTCGTCGCCTGTTCTGCCTGATGAAAGAGTCTGGCGTGCTCGACAACGATGGCGGCCCTCCGCGCAACATCCGCCGCCAGAGACAGGTCTGCTTCATCGTAGCGGCGTCCCGAGCCGGACGTCACCAGCGTTAGCGCGCCGAGGGGCTTGCCCGCGTTCACCAGCGGTACACAAATGAGGGAGCGGGGGTCAAGAGCCTCCACCGTTGCGCGCTGCGACGGCTCGGCGAAAGACGCGCGAATGAAGGCAGGAGTGATGTCTGCCTCGAGCACGGGCTCGCCCGTCGTCATGACGCGAATGAGCGGATGGTTTGCGGTCAGCGCGCTTCGAGGGAACGTGGCCACCTGCCTGATCAGCGTGGATTTGGTCGGATCCGCGTGCGCCTCGCCGATCCGTTCGAAGCTGTCTTCTCCCACCACGATATCCAGCGCGCAGTAGTCGGCAAGCGTCGGTACTGCCAGGCGCACGAGCGCGGCAAGAGTGGTCTGATAGTCGAATGACGAGCTGAGCACCCTGCTCGCTTCAGCAAGCAGCGCGGTGCGCTTCTGCGAATTCTCGGCCTCCGCCCGCGCCGCCTGTTCCCGCTCGAGAGCCAGCGCCTGGTCCTCAGCGCGTCGGCGCGCGGTGACGTCGCGAAAACTCCACACGCGTCCTACGGCAACGTCATTGATGCGCTGCGGCTGGGAGTATCGCTCGAAGGTCCTTCCATCCTTGAGGTCCAGGACATCGTAACTGGCGACGTCGGGGTTCTTGTACAGGTCCTGGACCTTTGCCATGAAGTCGTCGGGATGTACGAGCTTGGAAAGGGCCGCACTTATTGCGACTTCGTCCTCTCCCGAGCCGAAGACTTCCGGTGCGATCCCCCACATGTCAGTCATTTTTTGATTGAAGCTGAGGATCCTGCCGTCCAGATCCACGACGAGGATGCCGTCGGCCGTGGATTCGAGTGTCGCGCGTAGAAGTGAAAAAGACCTGTTCGCCTCCTGCTCGGCGTTGCGCCGCTGCGTTATGTCGTCGACGAACGCCACGAGATAGAGCGGATCTCTCGTCGTCGACCGAACGATCGACACCGTTAGGTGCACCCAGACTACGTCGCCGTTCTTCCGGACGTAGCGCTTTTCCATCTTGTAGTCCGGCAGCTCTCCGGATCGAATGCGGTCGATGAAGTCGCGGCTGGCTGGAACGTCGTCCGGATGCGTGAGGTCCTCGATCTTCAGCTTGAGAATCTCCTCCCTGGAGTAGCCCGTGATCTCGCAGTAGCGCTGATTGACCGAGATCCACTCCTCGCCTAGTGTGAGGTGCGCGATACCGATCGCGGCTTGCTCGAAGGTGGCGAGAAGCAGATGGCCCGGTCCGCCAAAGGGCACGGCGTATTCGGCCGTCCAGCCGGGAACGGCCGACGAGGGCGCTAGCGTCATGGAGTCGAGCATGGACTCGGTGCGATTCATGACTTAATGTCGCACCGAGTTTGCCGCTGGAACAGAGAATTCTTGAGCCTCGGAACATCTCAGTCGAGCTCGTCGAGTTTCCTGAGCTGCGGGATCTTCCAGGCTGTGACTCCAACCACCCCGAGCGTCACGACGCCCCCGAGAATGACGGACCTGACCGTCCCGAGCAGTTTCGCGGCTACACCGGATTCGAACGAACCGATCTCGTTCGACGATCCGATGAAGATCTGGTTCACTGCGGCGACTCTTCCGAGCAGGTGCTGCGGAGTGCGCAGAGTAAGCAGCGTGGATCGGATCACCACGCTGACGTTGTCCAGCATGCCGCTTATCGTCAGCAGCACCAAAGACAGCCAGAAGGAGCGAGACAAGGCGAAGAGGATCCAGCACATTCCGAAACCGGCGACGCAGAGGAAGAAGGTCGGACCGGCCTTTCGAAGACGTCGATGAATGAGCAGCACCGAGACGAGAACGGCACCCCCCGCTGGAGCGGCACGCAGGACACCAAGGCCCTGGGGGCCAACGTGAAGAATCTCTGACGCGAAGATCGGTAGCAGCGCCGGAGCCCCGCCAAAGAATACCGACAACAGGTCGAGAAGCTGCGCTCCGAGCAGCTCTGGCTGGGTGAGAAGAAAACGGATTCCGATGGTGAAGCTCTCACGAATGGTGCCTTCATCCGTTACCGATGGACTACGCGTGTACGCGATGCGCGCGAGTAGTCCGAGAGCGACCACGCAAAGGATCGATTCGATGAGATAGGCGAGAGGTGCGCCGGAGAATCCGTACAGCAGGCCGCCAAGCGCCGGACCGATGACCGCTGCGAGCTGCCAAAGCGAGGAGCGCCAGTTTACCGCGTTCGCATAAGTCTCGCGCGGCACTATCTCGGCGCCCAAAGCCACGCGGGCGGGCTGGAGAAAGCTCCTCGCCAGGCCACTGACACTCACGACTCCGTAAATCGGCCATATCCTTCCGGCCAGAAATACATCCGATCGTACCACGAGGAGTAGCAACACGACTCCGCACAATGCCTGAACTCCGATGGCAATCAGGGACAGGGTCTTACGGTTGTGCGTGTCCGCGATGTGACCCGAGTAAAGCGCGGCGCCGATGAACGGCAGGGCCTCCGCCAACCCCACAATGCCAAGTGAGAGCGGATCCCGGGTAATGGCGTACACCTGCCATGCAACGACTGTCGCCTGGATCTGGGTTCCGAGCGTTACCGCGACGTAACTTGCGACGTACCAGAGGAAATTGGGATTACGAAGTGATACGTACGGGTCGTGCCGCTGTGCCATTACCTCGAGGGAAAGGTTGAGAACGCCGGATGATACCCATGCCCAACCCGCGAGGCAATCGCGGGTGGCGCGTCGCGCCGGACGGCATTCTATTTCTGATGGACATCACGATCGGAGCGAAGCGTGGCACCGGCGAGAGCAATGAAGCCAGACAAGGGCGAGTTTCTTCCCTTCTACGCGAGGTACATCGATCTGGTGGGGACGGGCGATGTACTATCGATCCTCACGAGTCAGATGGACGAGACGCAGGATCTCCTGCGCAGCCTTCCCGCATCCGTGGCCACGTATCGCTACGCGCCCGGTAAGTGGAGCGTCAATGAAGTCGTTGGACACCTCATTGACAGCGAGCGCATCTTCGACGCGCGCGCCCTCAGGTTCGCTCGCAACGATCCCACTCCGCTTCCCGGTTTCGAGCAGGACGATTACGTGAGGAATTCCACGTTCGACAACTATCCGCTCGCCGAGCTCGTGTCAGAGCTCGCCGCCGTGCGTCAGTCGACGATCTTCCTGTTCAAGCACCTGAGCGAGGACGCCTGGATGCGGCGCGGAACAGCGAATGGGGCCGGGGTCTCAGTCAGGGCCCTGGCATACATCATCGCCGGGCACGAGCTGCACCACCGCGGGATGCTGCAAGCCCGCTATTTGTAGCTCAGGCCGTCGAAGGCTTGCCCAGGACTAGTCGGACCGCGGCGCACAGCGACTCGGCCGTGAACGGCTTCTGCAAGAACTCCGTTTCCGAAGTTCTGATCCCGCGGCGGAGAATCTCGTTGTCGGTGTAACCGGACATGAACAACACTCTGATTCCGGGACTCATCTCGTGCAGCTCGTCGACCATGCCCCGACCGCCGAGGGTGGGCATCTCGATGTCGGTCAGAACCAGGTCGATCTCACCCACTTCCTCCGCCGCGATTCGAAGTGCCATCGCTCCATCGGACGCTTCGAGCACTCGATAGCCCGCCTTTGAGAGGGCTCGCTTCCCGAGTTTCCGGAGCGATTCCTCGTCGTCGACGAGTAGAATCGTCTCCTTCCCCGTCGGCGCTCCGTGCCTGAGACGAGTTACCCCTGAGGCCTCGGCTTCCAGCATCTCGCGCGCGAGGATCTCTTCCTCCGATTCCCGGAGCGGAGAGCCTGGGAGCGGAACTGTCGCAATCCCGCGATCGAGTCCCGTTGGTTGGGGAAGCGTCCGCCGACTCGTCAGCAGCAAGGTTTTGGTCAGTCCTTCGGCGCGGTCTGCCGCGAGTCGAATGTCCGCTGCTTCTGCTGTGGATAGCCTAGCCTCACGGAGGCTCGTCTCGATCAGGTCCGCGTTCATCCGGATCACTGTGAGCAGGTTGTTCAGCTCGTGAGCCGCGCGACTGGCCAGGTCGGCGAAGTTGTGCAGCTCCTGGGTGCGGAGCGACAGGAGCTCCTCCGGCGAGCCGCCCGCGCTGAGATCTTCGATCGCCAGGAGAATAGTGGAGTCCTCTGCCAGAGCAGAGGGAACCAGGCGGGCGCTGAGCCAGTGCACAGTCTGACCGCCCTGCTTCTCGTCGTCGACCATCTCGAAGTGATCGGATTGCGGTGCGCCCCGCAGTACGTTTTCGAGCATTGGTCGAAGCTTCGCGTGCCAGTTCCGACCACCCACTTTGTAGACCTTGTGACCAACGCACTCTTCGGGCGCCAATCTGAACATCGCGTAGAAAGCCTTGTTCGCTGCGCGAACCGTGAGCGACGTGTCTAGAACCAACAGCGCTTCCTGCGGGGATCCGGGACTAATCATGATTGACTGAAAGGGGAAACCCTGAGGTCAAAGACTTCGGAGCTGTGCTTATGGTAGACGATTCCGGCAGATAATGGGTATCGGACCGGTCGGGGAGCGATTCCAGCTCTTTGACGGTCAAACATCAAAAAGCCCACTCCGTTTGGAGTGGGCTTTCCATCATCAGAAAGAGCGTTTTACGCCGGCTCTTCCACGTATGAGTCTGGCGGGGCTGGAATCGGATCTGACAGGTTGTAATCGTCCGACTCCATCGGAATGACCTTGGACGGGATCTCCGGCCGCGGCGGCTGTTCCTCTGGAATTGCAGTTACCGCCAGAACAATACGGCGGTGAATCGGATCGACCTCGAGAACCCTGAGATCGAGATTCATCGTCTCGTAGACGATGTCGGCGGGACTGTTCACCGGCTGGCCGAAATTGAGCTGGCTGACCGGAACGAAGCCTTCGATGTCGTTGCCGATGTCGACGACGACGCCCTTGTCCATCAGTCTCACGACCTTGCCGCGCAGCTCGGTGCCGACCGGGTAGGTCTCGCCGATGCGGAGCCACGGATCCTCGGTCGCCTGCTTCAGGCCGAGGGAGATGCGTTTGTTCTCGGCATCGACGTTCAGGATGACCACGTCGACCGAGTCACCCTTCTTCACGACTTCCGAAGGATGCTGCACGCGCTTGGTCCACGACATGTCGGAGATGTGGATCAGACCGTCGATCCCCGGCTCGATCTCAACAAATGCGCCGAAGCTGGTGAGGTTTCTCACCTTTCCGTTGAGCCTGGTGCCGACCGGATATTTCTCCGGCAGCATCATCCACGGATCCTGCTCCGTCTGCTTCATGCCGAGCGAAATCTTCTCCTCGTTCGGATCGACCTTGAGAACCACAGCTTCGATTGCTTCGCCGATCGACACCAGCTTCGACG
>JALYYH010000105.1 GCA_030946665.1 Gemmatimonadota bacterium | reverse complement strand
CCTCGTTCCAGTTGGCCGATCCGAAGACCTTTCCCCCCAGTAAATTCTTGGCCAGCATGCGGGTAAACCCGTTGAGGCGCATGACCTCGGCGTTCCACATCCCCATCACGTGCAGGCAGCCGGCGTGCCTGGGATTGATCTTCAGGCACTCGAGGGCGTGGTCGCGAACATCCGTCGCGTACTTGATCCGCGCGCGCGGCCCCTGGGTGAGCGCGTTCTTACCGAGCGCTCGCGCAAGATTGAAATGGCCCTCGGCGTCCGCGGGATTTGCTTCGACGGCACGTCGCGCGTACAGCTCCGCGCTCCTGAACTCGTTCTCACGCGTCCGGTCGTTGCGCTCGGCCTGGCCGAGATCCACCGCGGATCGGGACGCCTTCCAGAGAGCCTCGTAGCTCTTCGGATCCACCTTTATCGCTTCTTCATAGTGCGCGAATGCGGCGGGAGCGTTCATTGCGACGTATTCTTTGTCGCCGAGCGCGATGTGATCCGCCGCGGTCTGAGCGCCCGCTGCGGAGGCGGCCAGCATCATTCCGACCGCAAAGTACCGAAAAGCGCGCATGTGAACTCCGATGGCTGATAGAGGTTTGATTCCAATCTATACACTGCCCGGGCCTAAATGATCGTACCCCGTCTGATCGAACGCAAACGCAATGGCGAGAGACTCGAGCCAGAGGAGCTGAGAGAGCTCGTTCTCGCGTATGCGGCGGGACAGGTACCCGACTATCAGATGGCCGCGCTCCTCATGGCCGTGTACTTCCGCGGGTTCGACCGCGGTGAGATGAACGCGTTGGTGGACGCTATGATCGAGAGCGGCAAACGGCTCGATCTGTCGCGGCTCCCGATGCCCCGTATCGACAAGCACTCGACGGGCGGAGTTGGCGACAAAGTCTCGCTGATCCTGGCGCCGTTGATCGCGTCGCTCGGCGTGGCGGTGCCGATGATGTCAGGGCGGGGGCTCGGACACACTGGCGGTACGCTCGACAAGCTCGAGTCGATACCAGGATTCCGCACCTCTCTGACCCTGGCCGAGACAGAGAGGCAGATCGCCAGAATCGGGTGTGCGATGCTGGGTCAGACGGAGGAGATCGTGCCGGCCGACCGGAAGATCTACGCGCTACGGGACGCCACCGCCACGGTGGAGGTAATCCCGCTGATTGCCGCAAGCATAATGAGCAAGAAGATCGCGGAGAGCCTCACCGGTCTGGTGCTCGATATCAAGCGCGGGTCGGGATCGTTCCTGCCAGAGCTGGAGCGAGAGATCGAGCTCGCCCAGGCGATGATCGATCTGGGAGCGGAGCACGCGTGCCCGGTGGTGGCGCTGGTCACCGCCATGGATCGCCCTCTCGGTCACGCCTGCGGAAATGCGCTCGAGGTCGCGGAGGCAATCGAGGTACTGAAGGGAGCCGGGCCTCCGGATCTCATCGAGGTCACCCTCGCGCTCGGCGCGGAGATATTGCTTCTGGGGACGCTCGCACCGACGCGCGAAGGTGCGCGGGCGATGATGCACGCGGCAATCCGGTCCGGCAAAGCGCTAGGAAAATTCGGGGAGATCATAACCGCGCAAGGCGGCGATGCCGGGGTGCTCAGAGATCCGCTGCGCCTCCCACAGGCCCCTCATCGAGGCGATTTCACCGCCTCGCGTGGAGGAGTGGTGCAATCGGTCGATCCCCGCGCGGTCGGTTACGGGGTAATCGCTCTAGGCGGGGGGCGACGTAACATGGAGGATAAGGTGGATTCGTCGGTGGGTTTCGTGATCACCGCGAAGCCTCAGGATCGCGTGTCGAAGGGTCAGGGACTGGCGAGGATTTACGCGCGCACCAGGAAGGATCTCGATGCCGGCCGGTCGGTGCTCGAACAGGCGATCGTGATTGCCGATTCAGCCCCTCCTCCGCTGCCACTCGTGTCGCACCGGATTACCGCGAGAGGAGTGGAGGCGCTCGCTTAAGACCGCGTGCCCCTCACGAGTTCTTCCCCGCGTTTTCGGCTGGCGATCAATTGGCCAGTAACGGCACCGGCATTTAACCAATGCCGGGCTTCCCGTTAACGTACGGCTTCTTCCGCCTGGTCGAGATGCCTATGCTCGTGTCGCGAGACGATCACCAGCGCTGAGTAGGCGTTGTACCTCATACGCCCGCCAAAAGGGGAGATGATCTTCACCCCATCGATCGGAAGTCCATCCGCCGACTGTGTCAGTGAGATGAGCGCTCCCTGAAGCCGGACGAAATCAGAAAGAATCTCGGTCCGCGACCGGTCAGCCCTGGGGACGAACGCCGGCATTGTTTTCACTCGCCCGATACGGAACTTTCCCACCTGCCGCAAAGGTCCGATCATGTGCGACATGAACCAGCCGAGCGCGTCACGTCGATAGCGCTTCTGCGGAGCGCGACGAGTCTCACCTGCCGAGGCAATCGCGTCGCGCAGCAGCGGCACGTAAGCGCGCGATGTGAGGTTGAGGTGCTCGACACATTCTGACGCCGACCAGCGCTCCGCCTGAGGTCGCTTGTCCCAGTCGGCTTCGGGAAGCCTGTCGGTGAGTCGGCGCAGCCGCGATTGTGCCGACTCCAACGAATCAATTATTTGTGCGAGCTGTTCTTGCACCGATACCTCTCAGTGAAACTGGTGGCGGTCATCGAAACCGCGGCGGAGCTGGCGCCAGCACCAGAACGTCGCCAGTCACCTCAAAGTGGGATGTAAGCACGTCGTCCGAACTGGTGCCGACATACACCGTAAACGTTCCCGGCTCCACGACGCGCCGCATTTGGCGGTCGTAGAGAGCAAGGGATTCCGGGCCAATCCTGAATGTGATCGTCCGCGTATCGCCAGCACGCGATGCAATGCGCTGGAATCCGGCTAGCCGTTTAACGGGCTCTTCCACGCTCGCAATGTCATCCCGCACATACAACTGAACAACCTCGTCACCGCCGCGATCACCGGAGTTCGTCACATCCACTGAAACCTCGAGAGAATCACCGGCAGCGATGGTCGCCGTGGAGAGTCGAAGATTGGAGTACGTGAACGTCGTATAGCTGAGCCCGTATCCGAATGGGAAGAGAGGGCTCGATGGAAGGTCCAGGTACTTCGACGTGTAGTGGTTCGCGGTATCGGAGGGCCGGCCGGTGTTGCGATGATTGTAGTAGATGGGAATTTGACCGGTGACGCGCGGGAAAGTCGCGGGCAGCTTGCCGCCGGGATTGTAGTCTCCGAACAGAACATCGGCGACGGCTGCGCCGTGCTGACTGCCGAGGAACCAGCTCTCGATAATTGCCGGGGCTTCGCGAGCCAACTCCGGAATCGCGAGGGGTCGCCCATTCATCAGCACCACCGCAACGGGCCTGGGTGTGGTATCGGCCTGTACGAACGCCGTGCTTCGCCGCGCCGCGCGCAGCACCGCCCGCGCCAGCTCCAGCTGCGATCCCGGCAATTCGATCGACGAGCGGCTCGACGCCTCACCCGACATTTTTTCTCTCTCGCCCAGAACCAGCACGATGGCATCTGCCTGAGACGCCGCGGCGCGTGCCGCACCGAACCCAGTAGTATCGGCGGTATCGGCCGGACACCCGCGAGCGTAGATCACCTTTGCGGATGGACCAACCGCGGCGCGAACTCCCGCCAGCACACTCAGGGCTTCTTCGGGACGTCCGTCGGCGGACCAGTTACCGAGAGACGAACGTGGATCGTCGGCGAGCGGCCCGATGACGGCAATGGTGGGAACGTCCTTTCGGAGCGGCAGCGTCTTCGAGGCGTTCTTGAGGAGCACGATTCCTTCGCGCGCCGCCAGCCGGCTGGCGAGCAAATGTTCCTGGGCGAGTGTATAGCGCCGCTCGCGCGCGACGTCGTTGAACCGGTACGGATCCTGAAAAAGTCCCATCGCGTACTTGATGCGCAGCACTCGGCGCACTGCTGAATCCACGAGCGCTTCGGGAACTCGTCCCGCGCGGACCGCAGCGCCAAGACTATCCACGTAGACACCATCCGCCATGTCGACGTCGACTCCGGCGCGAATACCGAGAACTGCGGCCGCACCGGTCGTCGCGGCAACTCCGTGCGGGACGAGCTCGGAGACGCCACCCCAATCGCTGACTACCGCGCCCTTGAACTGCCAGCGATCGCGCAGCACGTCGGCGAGCAACCAGTCGCTCGCGTGCGACGGACTGCCGCCGAGGTCGTTGAACGACGGCATCACGAACGCGGCTCCGGCTTTTACGGCGGCTTCATAGGGAGGGAGATAAGTCTCCCACAACGTCCTCTCGCTCAGCTCGACGCTGTTGTAATCGCGCCCACCCTCGGCGCCTCCGTACGCTGCGAAGTGCTTGGCTGTCGCCAACAACGCGTCGGATGTTCCCAGGTTCAGCGCGCCGTCACCGCCCTGGAATCCGCGTACGCGTGCTGCCGCCATGACGCTTCCGAGATACGGGTCTTCCCCCGCGCCCTCGGAAATGCGTCCCCAGCGCGGGTCCCGCGCGATGTCCACCATCGGCGCGAATGTCCAATGGAGACCGTGCGCTGTTGCTTCGACGGCGGACTGTCGAGCCGAAAATTCCACGCGGGCCGGATCGAAGCTCGCGGCCTCGGCAAGCGGAATAGGATAGATGGTACGGAAACCGTGAATCACATCCAGCGCGAAGAGAAGCGGAATCCCGAGCCGCGATTCCTGTGTCGCGATCCGCTGGAGCTCGCGCGTGTATTCGGCGCCAAAAATTCCGAGGAACGATCCGACGCGTCCGGCGCGAATGAGTGCATCTCCGCCGGCCGGAACACGAGGGCCGGTTTGTGTGCCCATCCCGGGAGACTGATTGAGCTGTCCGAGCTTGTCGTCGAGCGTCATCAGCCTGATGATGGAATCGGCGAATTGCGAGGCACGCGCGGAAGTCATTGTCGACCCGCGAATCGGCGTTGTCGGCGCGGCTGGCGCTGGTGTGGACGCCACTTGCGCCATTAGAGCGGGAGTCGGGTTGCAGAGGACGCCGGCCAGAAGCGCCGGCAGGAGTTTGCGTCTCATTTCACGTGTACCGCCGCCCTTTCGTGAAAGTCCATTCTCGTTTGGTGTGGCATCGGGAAATAGTACGTCATCGATACCATTCGGGCATCTTTGGACGGGGCGCGCCGAGGGAGCGGCTAGCGCACGTTATCCGAGGGCAGCTCGTACCAGACCTCGACCTCGTACCCGTCGGGATCGGCGAAAAACACGTACGGCTCCCCGGGCACGAACTCTCCGCGATGGAGAATCTTTCCCCCCGCGCGCTCTATTACCGCCGTTGCCTCGCCGATGTCGCCTGCGTGGGCGAGGCGGAACCCGAAGTGCTTGATCCCACCGGATTTGCCAACGTCAGCCGTGCCTTCCTCGAGGACGAGGATATCACGCGCGCCAGGAGTCTGCGCCTGAACGAAATTCTTCTCACGGTAGACGGCAAGCATCCCGAACACATCGTGATAGAAGCGAAACGACCTCTCGAGATCGCTCACAGTGAGTGCGAGGTGGGTGAGTCCGAGCGTCCTGATCATCGGTCGACCGAGTGATAGTGCTCTGTATTTAGACGGGAAACGGCAACCATTCAAGAGAATGATTGCCATTCGTCATCTCTCGCCTCGAGACCAACCACGGACCTTTGGCGTGTATGCTGAACACCAGAGCTGTCACGATCCGTCTGCCGCAGGTGTAGATTTTCGTTTCCGAGTCGGAGCAAAGTTTGGGGAACGAGCGAATCAACGCGTTCAGCGATGGAGTGATCGCGATTCTCATCACGATCATGGTGCTCGAGCTGCGCGTACCCCACACCACTGACCCCGCCGCGCTCCGCGAGCTGCTTCCGGTCTTCCTCACCTACGTCCTGAGCTTCATCGTACTGGCGATCTACTGGAACAACCATCACCACATGTTCTACCTCACCGACCGCGTCACCGGCGGAATCCTGTGGGCAAACCTGCACCTGTTGTTCTGGCTCTCGCTGATGCCGTTCGTAACTGGGTGGATGGGTGAAAATCATTTCGCGCCGCTTCCCACGGCGCTCTATGGTGTGGTGCTGAGCTTCTCCGGATTTGCCTACTACATCCTCGAGCAGACGATCATAAGAAGCCAGGGTCCGAATTCCCGGCTCAAGGCGGCGGTGGGGAGCGATGCCAAGGGAAAGATTTCAGTCGTACTCTATTTGTCGGCGATTCCTCTGGCGTTTGTACATCAGCTGCTCTCAGACGCTATTTATGTATTGGTGGCATTCATGTGGCTGATACCCGATCGGCGGATCGAGGAGCGATTTGCGCGAGCGGAACGAGAGGAGGAGAGACAGTGACGGGCGGCAACTCAAAGGAAGGGACAGCAGAACGAGAAACGCGCGAGTTATATCGGCAGTTGCTGGAGACGTGGAACAAGAGGAACGCGCGCGACTACGCGCTACTCTTCGCGCCCGATGGAAGCCTCGTCGGGTTCGACGGGACTCAGGTATTCGGCCAGATAGGTATCGGCGCGCACGTGAGCGAGGTGTTCTCGCACCATCAGACGGCGCGCTACGTCTCCATAGTGCGCGAAGTTCGAAGTCTTTCAGAAGGTGGCGCGATCCTCAGCGCCGTAGCGGGCATGGTCCCGCCAGATGCGGACGACATCAATCCCGAAACGAATGCCGTGCAGACGATGGTCGCAGTGCAAAAATCGGGGACGTGGAAGATCGCCCACTTTCAGAATACTCCGGCGGCGTTTCACGGCAGGGCGGACGATGCAAAAAAGCTCTCCGAGGAATTGCGAGCAGCCTTAAAGAAGCAGGGTGGCACAGCATAAGCCGCAACGCGCCGCATCCCCCCACACAGCCGGAACGTACATGACGCTCGACGATATTGTCGATGAAACGGAGTGCTCGCTTTTCTCCCGACGTGATTTTCTCTTGCGCGCGGGAAAGTACGGGCTTGCTCTTTCGGTAGCGGCGCCGAACCTGCGCAATCTGCTTCGAGCGCAACGAGATCTTCCCACCGCGGACGACATTAGTCGAGGAATTCCTGGCGCACCGTTTCCTGCGGATATGTACTCGGGCCTTCGGTGGCGCATGCTTGGCCCTTTCCGTGGAGGACGAGTCGCCGCTGCCACTGGCGTTCCAGGACGACCCAACGAGTTCTATTTCGGCGCCGTGAACGGGGGCGTCTGGAAAACGATCGATGGTGGGCGAGTATGGACGCCCATCTTCGATTCACAGTCGACGGCGTCGATTGGCGCGATTGCGGTGGCGCCCTCGCAGCCAAACACGATTTACGCAGGAAGCGGAGAGTCGACGCTCAGAGATTCCGTCGGGTACGGCAACGGCGTCTACAAGTCAGCCGATGCTGGCCGCACCTGGACGCACCTGGGGCTGGATGAGACACACCACATCGGCAAGATCGCGGTCGACCCTGGAAATCCCAACAGGGTTTTCGTCGCGGCGATCGGAAAGCTCTACGCGGCAAACAAGGAGCGCGGAGTTTTTCGCTCCACCGATGGCGGCCGCAGCTGGCAGAAAGTGCTTGGCGACGAAAACGTGGGCGCTGTCGAAGTGGTAATCGACCCATCTAATTCGAACGTCGTCTATGCCGGGCTCTGGAACACTCGCCGGCCGCCGTGGTTCACATACGCGCCGACGAATGGCCCCGGCGGCGGAATTTTCAAATCGACGAATGGAGGAACCACCTGGTCGCAGCTCAGCAACGGATTGCCTGGGGAGGGAATTGGAAGAACCGGCATCGCAATCGCGCCGACAAATCCGAACCGCCTCTACGCCGTCGTCGACTGCCTTGTACCGGAGGCTCCGCCTCAAGTCGAGCCGCCGCTCGGAACTCCGGCCCCGCAGCCGGCCCCGGCTGGAGCGCGCCCTTCGAGTCCGCCTCCGGGCCAGGGGGGATTCTTCCGTTCCGACGATGCTGGCGCGAGCTGGACTCGGTTGTCCAACGACCCCGCGCTGTGGGGACGTGGCTGGTACTTCCAGAAGCTGGCCGTGGATCCGCAGAATCCCGACGTCGTCTACGTACCCAACGTCGCGGTCAATCGTACGACGGACGGCGGCAAGTCCTGGGTAGTTCTGCGCGGATCACCAGGCGGGGACGATTACCATCAAGCCTGGATATCGGCTGATGATCCGAACACGATGATCGTCGCCAGTGACCAGGGAGCCATAATCACGCGAAACGCGCGTGCGAATGATCCAAGAGATGTGACATGGAGCTCCTGGCTCAATCAGCCCACGGCCCAGATCTATCACCTCTCGGTCGACTATCGCTTTCCATACTGGGTTACCGGCGCGCAACAGGATTCCGGCGCGATCGCGGTTCGGTCGCGCGGCAAGTTCTCCCAGATCTCGATGCACGACTGGGAACCGATCGCACCAGGAGGCGAAAGCGGCTACACTGCGGGCGATCCGCTGAATCCGGGTGTGGTCTACGGAGGCGACGGACAACGGTGGAATCTCGACGCCAACATTCCAGTCGAGAACACGACCAGTCCGAAATCACCCGAGCCCGCACGTGGAGACTGGACGCAGCCTCTGGTGTTTTCCAAGGCTGACAAGAAAGATCTGTACTACGCCAACCAGTTCGTGTTCAAGACCAGTGACGGAGCGAGGACCTGGACCCAGGTCAGTCCCGACCTCACCCGGCAGGAAGTCTTCGTTCCACCGACGCTGGACGCGACCACCGCTGCCTGGACCGATCGCAACGGCAAGCGCGGAGTCGTCTACACGATCGCTCCGTCGCCGATCCGCGCGCCGCTCGTGTGGGCCGGCACCGACGACGGGTATATCCACGTCACGCCTGACGAAGGCAGGAGCTGGCAGAACGTGACGCCGGGCGGGATCACGCCGTGGAGCAGGGTGACGATGATCGAGGCTTCGCACTTCGATTCGAGCACTGCCTACGCGAGCGTCGACCGCCACCAGCTGCAGGATTTCGAGCCTTACATCTATCGCACTCGCGACATGGGCAACACCTGGCAGAAGATTACGAAAGGACTTCCACCTGGCGTGTACGTGCACTCCGTGAAGGAAGATCCGATGCGCCGAGGACTTCTCGTCGCCGGCACCGAGCGCGGCGTTCACGTCTCCTTCGATGACGGCGACACCTGGCAGTCGCTCCAGCTCAACCTGCCCGTCACCTCAATGCGCGACTTCGAGATCTACGGCAATGACCTGATACTTGCGACTCACGGGCGCGGATTCTGGGTGATCGACGACATAAGCTCACTTAGACAATTGAGCGATGCCGTCACTCGGGACGATGCCTACTTCTTCAAGCCGTCCGATACGATCAACTTCATCGAGGGAACTGACAATGGGACGCCGTTGCAGAAAGACGAGCCCCACGCCGAGAATCCGCCGAATGGCGCTATGATCGACTATTACCTCAAGAGGACGCCGAACAGTCCAGTCGTGATCGAGATCGCCGATACCAACGGGGTGGTGGTGCAAACATTCTCGAGTGATCCCAAAGCTCTGCGGCCGCCCACCAGTCCGCGAGGCCGCGCGCAACCGCGCATTCCGCGCGTATCTGCGCTGTGGCAGCCACCTCCTGTCGTGCCGTCGGCGATTGCGGGGATGCACCGCGTCACATGGAATCCGCTGCGCCCGCAGCCGGAGGGCACACCGCCGCTGGATGACGCCGGACCCCTCGACAGGCGCTACGTCGGAAGCTTCACGGCGAAGCTCACCGTAAATGGAAAGAGCTATACGCAATCGTTCAGGGTGTTGCCGGATCCCCGAGGCAGCGGGGGAACCCCCGCGCGGTAGTTGGGAGCCGAGGGATTTACACCTTCGTCACGCGTCGTTTACAGCTCCTGGTGGGACGGTCGAGTACGTTCGACCTCCCGCACATTCCGGCGGACGAAACCTCGTCCCGCTCGATTGTGTCCAACCGAAAACCTCTTCGTTTCCACTATGCGACTCTCGTCTTGCCGAGCTCAGCTCGGATTTCTGCGGGGAGTGATGTCCTTGGTGGGCCTCGGCGCCGCTGCGAGTCTGCGGGCTCAGACAGCCGGCGCCGAGGCTCGCCTCGAGCGCCTCGGCAATGGCGTCTTCGTAATTCTCCACCCCGATGCGACGACAGACTGGTCGACCAATACCACTGATTGGCCACACAGCAACGTGGGAGTCATCATCGGCGATAGCGCCGTACTCGTCGTCGACTCGGACTACCTGCCGTCGCGAGCGAAGGCCGATATTGCATTGATTCGCACGATCACCCGCAAACCCGTTCGGTACCTCGTCAACACCCACTGGCACGGGGACCACACCCACGGCAACTCAGTCTATCGGGACTCCTTTCCGGGTATCGCGATCGTAGGTGCGCGTGACAACCGCGACCTCATCGAAATCAACCAGGCGCGCTTTCCAGCGTTGATGACTTCAGGGAGTGTTCGGGGGCAGCAGATCCGCGATCTGGAGCAGCTACTCGCGCGCGGCCAGGATTCCGCCGGGCACGCGCTGTCTCCAGGCGAACGAGCGAGGCTCGCGCTCAACATCAGCCAACGCCGCGGTGAGATCGAGGAATTGTCGAAGCTGCAAGTTGCTCCGCCGACCATGCTGTTCGACAAGGAGCTTCGGATCGATCTTGGCCACCGGCCAGTGATTCTCCACAACTGGGGGCGCGCCAACAGCCCGAACGATGTCTCCATCTACGTCCCCAGCGAGAGGGTCCTCTTCACCGGAGACATTCTCGTTCATCCGGTTCCATATGCCTGGCGCTCCTATCCGACGCATTGGAGAAAAGTTCTTCGGGAAATCGAGGCGCTTCCCGTCGTAGCTCTCGTACCCGGACACGGTCCGGTGCAGCACGATCACGGATACACACGGCTCGTGCGCGAGCTGATGGACTCGACTTTGGCACGAACAAAGTCAATCGTGCTTCGGGCCGGCACGGTCGACAGCGTGAAGAAGCAGTTGGACCTGAGCGACTTGCGAGCCCGCTTCGTCCGCCCGGACGATTCCCTGGCGCGCGTCCTCTGGGATGACTCCATCAAGGATGGACTCGCGGGTCGGGCCTATTACTGCTCGATCGGATACGATTGTTGAGCGTGGGCACGTATTGCACCAGCGGTGTAACAAATCAGAACGACTCTCCGTACGGGAAAATGTTTCTCACGCCGAATGAGCTTACCAATCATGCGTAAATCCCACTGTGGCGGATTTGCTTTTTTCTTCGTCGCCTGCGCGCTGCCGGTAGTGAGCTCTGCCCAGCCGGCGGCCACGGCAGCCCCGGTGACGGCGAGAGTGGCGGCCCTTCACTCGCTGCTCGGCGAGCAGTGGGAGTACACTCTTCGCACCTCTCCCGAATTCGCGTCGATACTTGGCGACAAACGCTACAACGATCGGCTCAGCGATTTCTCGCAAGCCGCAATCGACAGGGATCTCGCGCAGACCCGGGTCTTCCTTGCGAAATTCGAAGCGATCGACGCCGCTGGTTTCGCTGAGCAGGAGAGGCTCAATCGCGACCTGATGGTGAGGAACCTTCGTCAATCGCTCGACGCCGCCAAGTTCAGGAATTGGGAGATGCCGGTCAACCAGATGAGCGGTATCCACATCGACGCGCCGCAGCTCGTGACGTCGCTGTCCTTCGCGACCGTCAAGGATTACGACGACTACATCGCCCGACTGAAGCAGGTGCCGCGAGTATTCCGGGAAGTGACGATTCAGATGCGGAAGGGAATGGCCGAAAGCCTGATGCCGCCAAAAATTCTGCTGGTGCAAGTGGCCAAGCAGGCGAACGATCTGGCGACACAGAAACCTGAAGACTCACCTTTCGCTGTCCCGACGGCGAAGTTCCCGCAGGCGTTTTCCGCGGCCGATCAGCAGCGTCTCCGCGAAGGAGTGCTCGGGGCACTCAGGGACAGTGTGTTGCCGGCGTACGCGACATTCACCGCTTTCGTGCGGGACGAGTACGCTCCGCGCGGAAGGACGGAGATCGGAACCTGGGCTCTTCCGAACGGTGAGGAGCGCTACGGATTCGCCGTCCTCAGCTCGACGACGACCAAGCTCACCCCCGACGAGATTCACGCTCTCGGACTGCGTGAAGTCGCGCGCATCGAAGCCGAGCAGCTGGTGATTGCGAAGAAGCTGGGCTTCTCTACGGTGCGGGCGCTCCGCGATTCGATTCCAAAAATGGCGGCGTTGCACCCGAAGTCGCGCGAGCAGATACTCGACGAGTATCGACACTACGTCGACCAGATGTCCGCCCGGCTGCCGACGCTGTTCGGAAGGTTGCCCAAGGCGAAGCTGGAAGTGATGCCCATCGAGCCGTTCCGCGAGAAGGAAGCTTCGACTTCGTACAATCAGGGAACGCCCGACGGCTCTCGGCCCGGCCACGTGTTCGTCAACACGTACGACTTCGCGAATCAGCTGACGATCAATAACGAGTCGACTGCCTATCACGAAGGAATTCCCGGTCACCACATGCAGATCTCCATCGCCCAGGAGCTTCCCGAGCTTCCTCCATTTCGCCAGCAGGCCAACTACACGGCGTACGTTGAAGGTTGGGCTCTATACTCGGAAAGACTGGGGAAGGAAATCGGATTCTACCAGAACGCGTACAACGACTACGGCCGGCTCGACGACGAGATGCTGCGCGCGATTCGCCTGGTAGTCGACACCGGGATTCACGGGAGAGAGCACTGGACGCGCGATCAGGTGCTGCAATTCTTTCGCGACCACTCGAGCATCAACGAGGCCGGAATTCAGGCGGAGACCGACCGCTACATTGCCTGGCCGGCTCAGGCGCTCGCTTACAAGGTCGGGCAGCTGACGATTCTGCGCTTGCGTGCGAAAGCGCGACAGGCCCTTGGCGACAGGTTCTCAATAAGCGCCTTCCATGACGAGCTGCTGAGTGCCGGGGCGTTGCCGATGGACGTGCTCGAGCAGAGGATGAATGACTGGATCGCGCGGACCGCTGCCGCGGGAAAGGTGGGGAAGACTGACTGATCGAACTGGCGTGGCGCCAGCGTCTGCTGATCTGGTAGGTCCGAGCACCGTGTCTCAGTGAGAAGATTTGCGAATGATCCCGTGCCCTCAAGGGCCCTTTCGCTGCGCAAACAGCCACGCCCAGAATTTTGGGGAGTTGTACGCAGGGTCCCAGGCATTGTGCCCTGTGCCTGGAATCTCGGTGTACTGCACCCGAGCGCCAGCGGCCTGCATCGCCGCGAACATCGTCCGGGAGTTCTCGACCGGAACCACCGGATCGACCTCGCCGTGGAATATCCACGTCGGGACTTGCCGTAGCTGACGCGCTATCGCGGAGAAATAGTCGCCGCTGTCAGTCGGTACGATCGGATCGATCTTCCAGTGGTACGGGGACACCCAGCTGCAAACCGGAGCGATCGCCGCAAACCGGTTCGGATTCCTGTAGGCGATATACCACGTCCCGTTTCCGCCCATCGATAGGCCGGTCAGATATACTCTCGCCGGGTCAGTCTGGTATTCGCGCGTCGTTTGATCCAGCGCCATCAACGCAACCCGCGCCAGAGTTCCAGTCCAGGAGGATTCCGCGGTCGCCTGCGGGAAAACGGCGAGGGCGGGGAAGCGTGCGACGTTTTGACGGATCGCCGCCCCAACCCCGATCTGCGTCTGAAGGTAGCCATCGCTGCCACGTTCGCCCGCACCGTGCAAAGCGAGAATCACCGGCCAGAGCCGGGTGGGCACATAGGAGCCCGGAACAAAAATCTGGTAGCGGTACGTCGTTCCGTTCAGGACGACGGATCGATTGAGAAAGCCGGTCTCGGTGCGCGCCTGATTCGGCGAAGCCACTGGCGGAGCGGGAAGCTCGCCAATCGCGTTATGAGCAACGACTTGCGCTGGGCAGGCCAGTGGGCAAAGGGCGAGCAACAACGACAACTTTGGACGCATTCAAGGCTCAGGTTGGGGAGACCGAAAACAGGACAGACAGATATGCCCCAAGAACTTGCCTCTTGACAACCGGTCGCCACTGTTGAATTTTCAGCACGGTTGATTTTTCAACACTATGAGCGGATCCAATATCTCTCTGGCTCCTTCAGGCGCTCCCCATCACTGTGACGCTAATGCCCAACAAATCAGAAACGGACACCGCCACCGCACTCTCACGACGTGAGAGACAGGTGATGGACATCCTTCATCGACGTACCGGAGCGACAGTGGCCGAGATCATGGCCGACCTCCCGGATCCGCCGACCTATTCGGCAGTGCGTTCGGTGCTCCGAATACTGGGAGAAAAAGAGCTGATCAAGCACCGGGAAGACGGGCCCCGCTACATCTACTATCCCGTCAAGCCGACGGAGACTGCGCGCGAAGATGTGCTCGCTCACGTCGTCCGTACGTATTTCGGGGACTCTCCGGAGCAGGCCGTAACGGCGCTGCTGAGAATGTCTGACATTGACTTGAGTGAGGCGGAAATCAAGCGCCTGCGTAGCTCCATCCGTCGCGCTCGGCAGAGCGGGAGATAAGGCCATGAGCTCGAACTTCTTGGCAACGCTGGGCGGATCGGCTGCGTCGAACATTCCGATGGCTATGCTGCTCGCCAAGGCGACGATCATTCTTCTGCTCGCGCTCGGCATGACGATCGTCATGCAGCGGGCGTCGGCCGGCGCTCGGCATCTCGTCTGGCTCGTGACGGTCGCGGCATTGTTACTCGTCCCCGCGCTTACCGCGTGGGCGCCATTGCCCGTTAGAGTTCTTCCGGCTGTTCGCTCCATTGCGCAGCAGACGTCGCCCCTCTACGGGTCGAAACACGAAGGCAACGGGACTCTCAAGTCGGACGAGCCTTACAGATACGAGGCAGTCACCGCGGCGAGTGCGCCTCGGGAACCGACTCCTTCGACGAATGCACTGAGTAGAATGATTTCGGGATCCGCCCTCAGGAACGGCATCTCGATGCTATTCCTAGTCTGGGTTGCCGTCATGCTCGTCATCGCGACGTCCCTTGGGTACGCGGCGCTCGTCGTGCGCCGGATCGTCCATCGCGCTCGTCCGCTCGACAGCACCGACTGGCTGAATCCTCTCTGGGAGGTCTCGGATAGACTCGCGCTCGAGGAACCGCCGCGCCTGCTGCGCAGCGAAGATGCGAAGATGCCATTCGCATGCGGTCTGTTCCAGGCCACCATCGTTCTGCCCGCCGAATGCGACAACTGGTCGCTCGACCGTCGGCGCGCTGTCCTTCTGCACGAGCTCGCTCACGTCCGTCGTCACGATCTGATCGGTCACACCCTGGGTCGTCTGGCTTGCGCGGTGTACTGGTTCCACCCTCTCGTCTGGACGGCCGCCAAGCGGCTCCGTTCGGAGAGTGAGCGCGCGTGCGACGATCTCGCACTCGCCTGCGGTGCTCGCGCTACCGATTACGCCGAGCATCTGCTGGACATCGTGACGAGCGTTCGGCGCGATGCGACGCCGTCGGTGGCACTGGCAATGGCGAGGCGCAAGGAATTCGAGGGACGGATGCTGGCCATTCTGGATCCGGAGCTGCGTCACTCGAGTCCAAGCCGCAGGCAATCGGCGACCCTGATCGCGTCCGTAGCGGTCATCTCTATAGTAGTTGGCGCAGCCGCCCCTGCTCCACGCGTAATGACCGGGGCTCAGGCCGTTGCCTCGCGGAAGGCGGCGAAGGACTTCCCGAGCTCACCGACCGAGACGAAAATCTATCCAGATTCTTACCAGATCATCGGCGGCTCCAGAACCCACACAAACACGCAGACGGTTGTGAGCCAGGCCGAGCATACGACTACGAACACCGCTGAGCACACGGCTTCGAGCCAGAGTTATACATGGGTCGATAAAGGCGCGTCCGCGGCCGCTGCGGCAGCGACCGCCATGCCGGCTGGGTTGCTGCGGGTGCTGACACAGCGTGCGCCCAAGGGCAACGACGAGCGTCCCGCTCTTCTCGCAAAGATCCTGAGCACCGACACCAGCCCGACCCTCCGCCGAATCGCCGCATGGGGATTAGCGGAGTACGCCGACAGTCAGGTGGCAGCGGACGCATTGGCCTCCGCTCTCCGCCACGACGCGAACGCGGATGTACGCGAGATGGCTGCCTGGGCGCTCGGTGACGCGAACAAGTCGTCGGCCGCGGTCGAGGCGCTCTCAGCGGCACTTCGCGGCGACGCGAACGTTCAGGTGCGCGCTCTCTCGGCGTGGGCACTCGGCAACGTCGGAGATCGATCATCGACGGACGTCCTCGTCGCCGCGCTTTCGGATGCCAGCCCCGAGGTAAGGAAGCGGGCGCTGTGGGCGATTGGAAACTCCGGGCCAAAACAGGCTCCTCGCGCCGTCATCGCGCTCTTGTCCGATGGCGATCCGGAAGTTCGCGAGCTGGCGGCGTGGGTGCTCTTCGAGATCGAGGACCCCACTGCGATTCCCGCTCTGGAGGCGGCGCTGCGCGCCGAGAAAAACAACAAGAATCTTCAGATCGCTTACATCAAGGCGCTTGCCGCAACCGGCGAAAAATCGGTCGATGCCTTGAGAAGCCTTCTGGAATCGCCGGATCACGAGATCAAGTCGATCGCCGTGCGCGCCCTGGCGGGAGGAAACGCGACCGGTCCTTGGCCATGGCCGTGGCCAGAGCCGCGTCCCTTTCCTTAGTGGTCGGGCGGGCGCCGGAGACCTGGCGCCCTCTCTTTTGAAGGTTAGTGCTGATTTTTCAACTTACCCCGCAGCGAGGCGGGCACATGACCGGAGTCATAATGCAGCGAGCTCTTGGATTGGCAATCGCGACTCTTGCGCTCTCGTCGCTGAACGGAGTCCCGGCGGTCGCGTACACGCGGGAATCCAGCAACGCTGTTGGCTCGGCGCTGCGCGACCAGCGCGCGCCGATAGACGTCGCGGCGCTCCTCACCGCCGCTCGAGGCGCACCTCCAATTATCTGTTCGCTCGCAACACGAGCTATCAGCGGATACGGGTGGGGTGGTCGCGCCGATGCGCCTTTCACACCCTTGGGTTCCTTCGTTTCGGAAACCAGCTACGACTTCGAGCGCCAGGCATTCCCGACCGAGGACGTTCAGCGACTTCTCACCGGGCTGTCCTCGGACGATGCCTGCGTGCGCGAGATGTCCGTGCGACTGATCGGAACACAGAAGCCGGCGATTGTTGCTGGCGAGCTCGTCACGAGACTGGGATCTTCTGATCCGGTGTTGCGCGCGGTATCCGCGTTTGGGCTTGGTCTCGTTGACGCGTCGCCGAGTGTTGACCCGCTCATTCGTACCCTGCGGGATCCCGTGGCCGATGTCCGCGCAAACTCCGCCTGGGCCCTCGGACGAATCAAAAATGGGCGAGCCCTCAACGCGCTCGTCGGTCTCTTCAGCGACAACTCTGCAAAAGTGCGCGAAGCCGCGGTCGCCGCGGTCGGCCACATGGATTCGACCAGCTCCGTGCCAGCGCTCATTCGCGTCGTCCGGCAGGATGATTCGCCGTGCGTCCGTCGGGTTGCAGCTTGGGCACTCGGACAGCTCGAGGCGCGAGATGCGGTCGATGCCTTGAGTGGCGTCCTGGCTCACGATGCGGATCCCGCCGTACGTGAGATGGCAGCATGGGCGCTCGGCAGCATCGAAGACAAGCGCGCGGTGGCGCCGCTCGCGACCGCATTGCGCCAGGACAGCGAAGACAGGGTGCGCGAGACTGCCGTCTGGGCAATAGGGCAGCTCGAGGATCGATCTTCGATCGACATACTGGGCGCAGCGACGACCGATCGGAGCCCGCGGGTGCGTGGCACTGCTGCGTGGGCCATTGGGCAGCTCGATGAAAGCGCGAAAGCGCCTCCGGGATTGCTGCGACTGCTCAACGATCCCGATGCCGACACGCGACTCAAGGCGGCGTGGGCTCTCGGGCAGGTCGAAGATGCCAACGCGCTTCCCGCGCTGCGTGACGCGCTGCGAAACGAAAAGAACGACCACGTTCGCCGCGCTCTCATCCGCGCGCTGATGAAATCCGGTGAACGCTCCGAGGCAACGCTCACTCAGCTCCTCAGCTCCAACGACCCGCAGATTCGCGAAGCAGCGGTGCGCGGCCTGGCTGGACGCAACTCCTTTGATCCGTGGCCCTGGCCCTGGCCGCGGCCCCGCCCATTTCCCTGAGATCGACATGAACATTATGCGAATTGCGCTCATCCTCCTGACTTTCAGCTGCGCCGAGCCGACCGCGAGCGCGCCGCGGCCGGCGTTATCGACGAGCGTCGCGCAGCAGCAGGACAATTCGTACTCCATCAACACGGCGGAGCGGACGGTTTACGTGAAGCTTGCCCTGGTACGCAACGAGAGTGGCGCGCCCATCCGCTTGTTCGTGCGAAGAATGATCGAGAGTGCCGACTCAGCGAATGCACGGCGGCTGGTGGTCGATCTACGCTCGATCGCCGGTGGCGATGCGCCTCTTCTGGTTCCGCTCATTCAAGGAATCGTAATGCGCGGTCGTTTCGTGCAATCCGGAGCGTTGGTGGTCGTCGTCGGCCCCCGCAGTTTTTCGCCGGCGCAGAACGCGGCAACGTTGCTGCGACTATACGCGAATCCGATCTTCGTTCGCGAGTTACCCGGATAGAGGTGGCCTCGGGCGGGGTCGGGTGATTGCGGGGAGTTTTTGCCTCGCAACACGGAGAAACTCCGTGACTCACCAGTCGGAGAAACAGTCTCCTACAAGTGAGCCTACATCTACGCATTCGAAACTGGCGGCGTGCTGCTCCGCGGGCCTGGCAACAGCTTCCGCTGCTGCAACCGACCAAGATCGCTGGCTGCATCGCGATCTCCCTCCTCAACATCTTGTGGAACGGCCACGGTGTTTTCAGGTCGTGGCATCCCGGAGCGAGAATCCCCTCCGTTCTGCTCGCCTCATACCTTCTGGTGACAGCGGCGGAATTCATCTGGCTGTTGCTCAGTACGCGTGAGCCCGTAAACCTGGGATTTCCGGAGGAACCAGCCGCTACTCCGCTGCCTCCTGAAGTCGATCCGCTTGTAGAGCAGCTGCGCGTGGTGCCAGCTCCGGTGCTGAAGGAAGGAACGCTCCAGCTGGCCGACGCGATGCGGACTTTCGAAGCGGGAAGTGACGGCGCGTTCGTGAGTACGCTGCTTCGTCCCAGCGCGCTCGGAACTTTGTCCGAAGAACAGCGCGACGAAGAGATAGACCGGGAGAGCAAGGAGCTGCAGCAACACCACCTGGCGACATGGCGTGTCTATCGCGATCGGTTTTACCGCCCCGCCAGAGCCTTTCGTGACGAGCTGCGCAAAAGACTCGGCATCAAAAACCCGCGGAGAGAACCTGAAATCCCCGCGCTCGATCAGGCCGCTCTAACGGGCGCTAAGCCGATTACCGAAGCGGCGGATCATCTCACCGAGTTGGCAAACCGTCTTCCCTAGACAGCTCGTCGCGCATCGACCCGGTATCGATCGCGATTCTTAGCCGAGCGGTCAGTCGGTCCCTATATTCTGGTCGTGACCGGACGCAGCTCCTTTTCTCTTGTCGCCTGCGGAATCTTCCTCGCGGGCGTGGCAGCGAGCGGCACCGCACAGGTTGTCGCCATCGCCCCCGGTGCCGCCGTCGGGTGCGCTGCCCTGCGCAACCTGCGGCTCGCCGACGTCCGTTTCACGGATGTCACGGACGTTTCCGACTCGCTTCAGCACGGTGACAACGTGCGCGCGCCACACTGCCGAGTGTCGGGAATAATTGGACGGAGCACGGCGTTCACGGCAATGCTGCCGAAGCAATGGAACCGGCGGATGCTGATGGGTGGCAACGGCGGATTTGCCGGCACAATCAGCCGGGGTGTCCTCGCAAATGCAACGCGCGGCTACCTGACTGTGAGCACGAATACCGGCCACGAGCGCTCACCCGGAGGGGGTGCGCGCTGGGCGCTCAACGATCCGGAGCGTCAGGTCGACTTCGGATATCTAGCCGTCCATCGCACTGCGGAAATCGCGAAGTTGCTCGCGAAGGCGTT
>JALYYH010000088.1 GCA_030946665.1 Gemmatimonadota bacterium | reverse complement strand
CGCTCCTCGATGATGGCGCGCGGTTGTTTCCGGATGCTGAGTCCAAAGCCGAGGTTCTGCCTGACCGTCATGTGCGGATAGAGCGCGTAATTCTGGAACACCATCGCGATGTCGCGCTGCTGCGGCGGCAGATCGGTGACGTCGCGCTCGCCAATCCTGATGACGCCATCAGTCACCTGCTCGAGTCCGGCCATCAGTCGGAGCACAGTCGACTTGCCGCTGCCCGATGGACCGACGAGCACCAGCAGCTCGCCATCCGAGGCCTCGAGGCTCAGATCGCGCGCGGCGACGTAGCCGTTCGGGTAGATCTTGTCGACGTGCTCAAGGGCGATACGGGCCATTCAGGTCTCCTCGTCACTGCAGTCTAGTCGCACCCGGTCAGTTGCAGTCGTCGTCATCCCTTGACCGCCCCCGCCGTCAGTCCCTGCACAATTCGGCGTTGGAATACCAGCACCATAGCCGCAACCGGGGCCGTGGCAACGATTGCCGCGGCCAGAATCTCGCCCCACGGCACCTGGTACATACCGCGGAATAGCGCGATCGCCACCGGAACGGTTTGTCTCTCCGGGCCGAGCGTGAAGGAGAGCGCGAATAGAAACTCGTTCCAGCAATAGATGAACGTGAGAATTCCGGTCGTCGCCAGACTCGGAACAGCGAGCGGCAACAGGATTTTGGTGAAGCTCTGTCTTCTGGTAGCCCCGTCGACGTGCGCGGCTTCTTCCAGATCCTTCGGTATCTGGCGAATCGATCCGGTGAGAACCCAGACAGTCAGCGGCATCGCGAACGTCATGTAGGGCATGATGAGGCCGGGATACGTGTCGATCAGGTGCAGGGATCGCAGCAACAGGTAGAGCGGGCTGACAATCGAGATCTGCGGGAACATCGTGACCGCGAGGATGAACCCCATGATTGCGGCTTTGCCCCTGAACTCGAGCCGCGCGAGCGCGTACGCCGCCAGAGTGCCGACAACCAAGCAAAACATTGTCGTCGTGCCTGCTACGATCAGGGAGTTTCTTATCGGTGTGATGAAATCGCGCTCGCCAAACAGCGCGCGATAGTGGTCCAGAATGATGTGCTGAGGCCAGAGCGACGGATCGCGAAAGAGCGCGGCTTCGGGCGTAAGCGATGCGACAATAGCCCAGTAGAACGGGAACAGCGTGAACAGCATCAGCACTACGAGCGCGGCGCCGAAGATCCACCCTCCCCAGCGCACGCCCGCCCGTATTGGTTTCCGGGTGCGAAGAGCCGGTGTGTCAGCGCTCGTCATGTCTCGTCTCCGCCAAGGCGCACGCCCAGCCCGCGCACGTAGAGCAGCGCGAGGCCGAACGTAATGGCAAAGATCACGACCGAGAGCGCCGAGCCGTACCCGAAACGCAGATTCTGCAGCAAGGCGTTGAACGTGTAGAGAGCGACCGGTTCGGTCGACGTTCCCGGCCCGCCTCCGGTGAGCACGTAAATCAGATCGAACACCCGGAAACCATCGAGGGTTCTGAAAATCAGCGTCACGAGGATCGCGGGCTTGAGCAGCGGTAGCGTGATGTGGCGAAGCTGCCACCACGCGTTGGCGCCGTCGACTGCCGCCGCCTCATACAGACTGAGATCGATGTTCTGCAGTCCCGCCAACAGGAGGAGTGCCACGAACGGTGTCGTCTTCCATACGTCGGCAAGAATCACCGGCACCCACGCGGTTGACGTCTCGATGAACCAGACCATCGGCTGCTTCAGGATCTGCACGTCGATCAACAGCGCGTTGGCTATCCCGCCCTGCGATTCGAAGATGAAACGCCAGAGGAGCGCGGCCACTACGGTGGGAATTGCCCACGGCACCAGCACCGCCGCCCGCACGAATCCTCGGCCGCGAAAGACGCGATTCATCGCCAGGGCGAGGAAGAGACCAATCAACAGCTCGAGCGAGATGGAAACGACAGTAAAGAACGCGGTGTGAGCCAGCGCCGCCCAGAACCGCGGATCCTTGGCGATCTCCACGTAGTTGGCGAGTCCGATGAACGGCTGTCCGAGCCACGGCAGACGCAGCTCGTGCAGATGGAACGATTCCCACACAGTCCAGCCCAGTGGGAAGATCGCGATCAGCGCGATGACCGAGAGCGCCGGACCGACCAGCGCCCAGCCGAGTCGGGCCTCGTGGCCAAGTCGGGATATTTTTCTCATTCAGTGTGACTGGCGGTGCTCGTCGTCGCGGGAGCTGGCGCGCCGGGCGCCGGTGACATCAACCTGCGCATTCCTGTGCGCTCGATGAGTGCGTTGATGCGGTTCGCCGCGGAATTCAGCGCGTCCTGAGGCTCTGCCTGCCGCACCAGCGCGCGGTGCAGCTCGATTTGAAGGATCTCCGACAGCTCCGTATAAATCGGAGTTACGGGTCGCGGCGTGGCGCTCTCGATCGCGCGACGCGCGTCGTCGAGGGGAATCGCGATCGCCGCGCGCAATCGCGGATCATTGTAGAGGGCAGAACGCGTCGGATATTGGCCCACTGCCTGTGCGCGCTCGACCATCTGCTCGGGTGCGGTGAGATACTCGATCAGGCGATACGCTGCGTCCGGCGATTCGGAGTAGGCGTTGATTGCGAGCTGCGCGCCACCCAGGGCGGCAGTCGAATGACCACCCGGGTCACCCGAAGCCGGAATCGGCGAAACGGCGAACTTCCCTGCCACCCGCGACTGCGCCTTGTCGCTCATCGCCGCTACCGGGTACGGCCAGTTGCGCATGAATACAGCGGTTCCGTTCTGGAATGCGAAGCGCGCTTCTTCCTCGTGCCAGGTGAGCACGTCGAGCGGAGCGATGTGCCAGGTGTACAGCTCGTCGCGCATGAACTGAAGCGCTCGCACCGCCTCCGGGTGATTGACGACCACTCGCCCACTGTCATCGAGTATTCGCCCGCCGAAGGCGCCGAGGTACTCGACGAACCCCGTGATGAGTCCCTCGTACCGAGCCCCCTGCCACACGATTCCAAAACGCGGCCCGCCCGGACGTGCCATCGCCTGCCGGGCATCGGTGACGAGCTCCTCGAGGTTGCGCGGCTCGTTGGGGACGAAATCGGTGCGTCGATACAGAAGTCCGACGTCGGCAAACCACGGCAGTGCGTACAGCTGCCCTGCCCAGGTGTTGGCCTTGATCGTGGCGGGAAAGAACTCACTCGCTGCCGGCGCGAACCGCGTGAGCGGCAACACCCATCCCGCCGCCGCGAACTCGGGGGTCCAAACTACGTCGAGCTGCAGGATGTCCGGATTGCCCACGCGCGCATTGAGCCACTGCACATAGAGCTGATGGCGTTGCGAGGCATCGTCAGGAGTGCGCTGCAGCTCGACCCGAATCTCGGGGTGCAGTTTCATGAATGCACGGAGCTGCCTGGCGACGAGCGTCCCCTCGGCGCCGAGCGCGCTGCCGGAGAACGTGAGGACAGTCTCGTGCGATTTGTTGGCCCGCGCGCATCCACCGAGAAATCCCGCGGCAGCAAGGAAGAGTAGGTCGGCAGCCCTCACGAGATACCCGACAGGGAATGAGGAAGGGTGGCCTCGGAGGGGCTTTGCAAAGCGAGCGCGAGGTGGAGACCCGCGACTGAGCGGAGCGAAGGAGCGTCGTCAGGGGCTCCAACCAAGCGAGCGTAGCGCCGAAGAGGCCACCCTCCCGACCGACCGGTGCAGAGATCTCGAAAGACAGCGGCCAACCGATCCTCCGTGAGCCCTGGGGTTTCCTACTACCGTCCGCGCGCGTATAATCTGGCCTGCACGGCTGCCCTATAGCGAGATCCAGCGCCCCGGCCCTCTTTGCGGAGATACGGTTCGATGACTTCGATGACTCACCTGACGCCGATCGACTACCTCCTCATGCTGGTGTACTTCGCGGTCGTCCTCGTGGTCGGCTGGATG
>JALYYH010000045.1 GCA_030946665.1 Gemmatimonadota bacterium | reverse complement strand
TGGCGCTGAGAGGGCCCAATATTGGAAGCTCGACCAGCATATGGTTCTGCTTCGTTGGATCATCGTCAACAAAACCGATCGGCTCGAAGCCGAGATTGGGGTTCGCGAGAAGCTCCTTGACGACGAGTTTTGCCGTGTCGCCAGCGCCGACAATCAGGGCAGGACGACCTGGGTCGTCTCGCCTCCGACGGCGATTCTTGACTCTGATCGTTCGGACAATGAGGCGTGGCAGAGCGATCGCTGCGGTGGCAAGAAACGCGTCGATGAACACCACCGAGAAGGGAACACGGCTCGGCGTAATCTGTGCGACAGGTAGGGCCCAGAGACCGATGACCGCCGCGACAACAGCTGCGGCGGTGCCCGCGAAAAGAATCTGTTTCAGCTCTCCGATGCTGGCGTGGCGCCAGAGGCGCCTGTACATCCCGAACTTGTAAAGGACAGCGAGGCGCAGCGGACCAGCGAGAAAAATATATGGTAGAACCATCCGCAGGTTATCGCCGAGCCAGCTGAAGTCCTCGAAGCGAACTGCGAACGCGATAGCGGGCGCGACGGCGAGCGACGCTGCGTCGAGCAGGAAGAGATGCCGGTTCCTCATGCGCACTGAAGGAACGTCTGGAGTATTGTCACGTGCCAGCTGGCGGGTGGTCTAAATGAATGCGACGGGTTATTGATGCCTCAATGGCAGGATGTGTGCGAGATGCCGGCGGATTAAGCTATTACCTTGTGCTTGGAAGAACTAGTGTTCACCGCGCGACTCGCAACGCAGCGCAGCGCCGTGGTTGGCGGACCATACGGCTTCCGGACCACATCCCTCAGGAACCAAGCTGAGTTCTCTGCAAAAGGATGAGCGGCTTGCCCAAACCCGCACCCTCATATAGACCCATGCGAGTTGCAATCGTAGGAGGAGGGATCGTGGGGTTGGCAACAGCGTATAAGCTGCTTCAGGCCAAACCCGACTGGACTGTTTCCGTCCTCGAGAAGGAGGACGCCCTTGGCCAACATCAGTCCGGTCACAATAGCGGCGTACTGCACGCTGGTCTGTACTACGTGCCTGGTTCCAGTAAGGCCCGCCTTGCCGTCAGCGGCATCCGGCAAATGACGGCCTATGCGCGCGACCGTGGTATAGCCCACGAAATCTGCGGAAAGCTCGTGGTCGCCGTCGATGAGGGGGAAGTTGAGCGTCTTCGGATGCTCGAAGCGCGAGGACGACAGAACGGCCTCGCGGGCATTCGATGGCTGACCAGCGGCGAAATTCGCGAGATCGAACCGCATTGTGCGGGACTTGCTGCGCTGCATGTGCCGGAGGAAGGCATCATCGACTATTCAGCGGTATGCCGTGCGCTCCAGACTGACGTTCTGAATGGCGGAGGTGGAATCGAAACGGGATTCGAGGTGTCCGCGATTACCGAGCGCGCATCCGGGTGGGTGTTGTCGAACGGCAGGAAGGAGGTCACCGCGGACTTCGTCATAGGGTGCGCCGGGCTACAAAGCGACCGTGTGGCGGCGCTCTCCGGGGCAAGGAGGGATGTCAGAATCGTGCCCTTCAGGGGGGAATATTTCAAGCTTCGACCGCAGGCACTACACCTCGTGAGGAATCTCATTTATCCTGTCCCGGATCCTGTTTTCCCTTTTCTTGGGGTCCACTTCACCCGGCACATCGGCGGCGGGGTGGAAGCGGGACCAAATGCGGTGCTGGCGTTGTCGCGTGAGGGTTACGGGAAATGGGACCTGAAGGTGCGAGATTTGTGGGACGCACTCGGTTATCGGGGCCTGCGCCGGTTCGTGAGGGCCCACTCGCGCATGTGCATCGCTGAGCTCCGACGGTCTTTGTCGCGGCATCTTTTCGCGGAATCGCTGCGACGTCTGGTGCCGGCGCTCCGCGATGAAGATCTCGATGTGGGCGGCTCAGGTGTGCGCGCGCAGGCGATGACCGCGGGGGGCAAGCTGGTTCAGGACTTCGCATTCCTGCAACTCCGCCGAGCGTTGCACGTGATAAACGCTCCCAGCCCCGCCGCGACCGCATCTCTGGCCATCGCGGATGAAATTGTGCAGGCCGTGTCGCTGGCGAAGGGATGATTCCGACTGCCTATTTCTAAAGAACGGTGGCCGCTATCGCCCGCAACTTCTCGATGCGGTTATCGAGCGCTGCCTCCGTCTCCTTCACCATTACGGGCAACGAGACACTTCGAGCGAGTATGGCCTGGGTTGGGGCGAACGCTTCCCACAGGCACTCTTTCGTGTAGCCGAGTGGCTCAGCCATGTGATCCCAATAACCCGCAAAATGCCATTCCGCGGCGTCAGGAATGTTCTTCGTCCCGAGCTTTTGCTCGGCCATACCAGCGACGAACGCCTTGGTCTGCTCGGAGGTTGGAAGGTTGATGATCAGCGTGTCGTAGAGCGGCTGACATTTCGAGGGAATGGATCTGAACGCGAGACCAGGAAC
Organism: Gemmatimonadota bacterium; assembly: GCA_030946665.1. The sequence goes on along the minus strand of JALYYH010000045.1, from coordinate 9,362 downwards.
GCCCTGGAGCCCTTTCTCGAGCCGCTTGTAATTGCGCTCGTTGGCAGCGCGAATCATGTCGAGCTTGCGGAGCTGAGCGATTCCGACCGCTCCCTGCATCTCCGTCATCCGATAGTTGAAGCCCCACATGCGCCTCGTGTCCCGTCCGCGCGGGAGTGCCGGGTTGCTCTCGTGGCCGTGATCATGGTATTCCCGAGCTCGCTTGTAAGTCTCCTCGTCATTGGTTGTCACCATCCCGCCTTCACCGCAAGTGATGACCTTGCCAAAGTCGAAACTGAACGCTCCAACCTCGGTGATCGTCCCCAGGAATGCGCCATCATACCGAGCCCCGAGGGCTTCGCAATTCTCCTCGAAAACGGGGATCCCGGCCTTTCCGGCAATTGCGCAGATTGGATCGAGATCCGCGGCAACTCCGAGCATGTGCACCGGACAAATCGCCTTAGTGCGCGAGGTGATCCGGGCCTCGAGCTCGGCCGGATTCATGTTGAGCGTTTCGTCGCAGTTCACGATGACAGGCGTCGCTCCGCAATCGAAAATTGCCTCCATCGTGGCGATGAACGTGAACGCCTGGGTGACCACTTCGTCACCCTTGCCAACGCCGATTGCCTTCAGCGCAACTTTTACCGCAGCGGTTCCCGACTGCACGGCCAACGCGTGTTTCGCACCGACGTAGTGGGCAAACTCGCGCTCGAATTCCAGAACCTGAAATCGACCATTTCGGAGAGCGTCGAATCCGTGACGAAAAAGGATTCCGTTTTGCTTGTCGAATAAATCAATGAGCGCCTGCTTTTCTTCGGCGCCGACTACCTCAAAACCAGGCATAATCGATTGTCAATTGGAAGTTAGAGATAATGGTAGTGACGTGTCAGTGGGAAGACGCAGCTGTCATTTTCCCGAGCCAGCCTGCTATCACATCGTCGGACAGCGTCGCTGGAGTCAATTCGCGTGCGCCTCGCATCGTTGTGTTTGCAAAACTCACGCAACCTTCGAGAGCCTCGGGCCCAATTCCCAGCGGCTCGAGTGTTTGCGGCATTCCTACTCGAGCGACCAGCGCCTCGATCGCGGACACCACTCGCGCGCTGCGTGCCGCGATCGTTGCTGCTCCGCCGCTCTCCTCCGGAAGGAGGTCGGCGAGGTCGGCCAGGCCGTGCCACCCATGCTCGTGCACCAGCCGCATCACCTGAGGAATGAAAACACCACCCGCTACCCCGTGCGCGACCTTGAAGTGGGTCCCGATGTGGTACGACATCGCGCCGGCAATCCCGCTGCTGCTGTTCGCCATTCCGAGCATGGCGAACGCGGCTCCCACCTGCATTTCTTGCGCATCACTCAATGAATGAGTGTCGTTGGCCAGAGGAAGAAGGTGGCGGATAATCCGGCGAAACGCCTCCCTGGAAAAGACTCTAGAAACGCTGGTCGCCTTGCGGCTGGTGAATCCCTCCAGCGTGTGGACGAGGGCGTCCAGGCCGGACGAAACGATTACCGAGCGGGGCGCGCCAACTATGCAGTGAGGGTCGAGAATCGAGACGACCGGGTAGTTAAGAAGGGAGTTGATCCCCAGCTTTTTTTGCTCGCGCTCGTCTGTGAATACCGCATTGAACGCCACCTCGGAACCGGTTCCCGCGGTGGTGGGAACCGCGACGTTGGGGAGGGGCGCGGTGATATCAGTGGGGAAGCCGCGATAATTGATCGCGTCGCCACCATTGGTGGCGAGAGTGGCCAACGCCTTGGCGGTGTCGAGGACGCTGCCTCCGCCTATTCCCACCACGGCATCAACCTGGGCACCGTTCCGGCCGCGCACGTGATGGCTGACGCGGTCGAGATATTGGTAAGTGGGCTCGAAAGGCTCCCGGTACTCGAGAACTACGGTCTCGGGATAGCTGGCTTTGAAGCTGCTTGCAGCGTCGCGAACGTAGGCCGACGAGTCGAGAACCGCGCCGTCGACCACAAGGCACGGTCGCTTTGCGCGAACCGTGTTCTCAAGAACATCGGGAAGATTCTCGAGTGTTCCGGCACCAATGCGGAGCGACGTGCGTAGCGTCAGCGTAAAATCCGGCGGATCCGTGATACGAGTTTCCATCAAAGCGTGAATACCTCAGGGACGGTTTTCGCGTAGGCGGCGAGCGCCCGCGCTACTGCCAGGTCGAAGGGATGGTCGATGTCGAGCCCATGACTGCGCGGAATTTCGTGGAGCGCGCTGGCCTCGTCGGAGAAATTGCCGGTGCGCCGAAAGCGCTCCACCGACGTAATGTAAATCCCGCCATCGACGAAGTAACATCGTGGATACTTCTGTCGACCATTGCCGGTCATGCCCAAGGATATCTCGATCGGGTGAGCCTGGCCGCGATCGTCGAGCAGGAGACACTCCACGGGATGCTGGGTGACGACACAAACAGAGATCAGTGAGTCGCGCGCGCTTGCGGCATATGCGGCCAACGCAGCGTCGACATCACCGGCCGTCCGGAAGGGCGAGGTCGGCTGAAGAAGCACGAGATCGTCGACAGCGCCAAGGTTTTGCTCGGCCCACGATAGCGCATGGCTCACCACGTCGCTCATCGATGCATCGTCAGTCGCGAGGCTATCGGGGCGCTTCAGGGTGTTGAGGCCGGCTGCGCCGGCGAGCTCGAGCACCGCGGGGTCGTCGGAAGTTACTAACGTCCATGTCAGGCCTTTCGCGCCTCGGGCAGCGTCCAGTGTGTGCTGTACCAGGGGACGCCCCCCGAGGTCCTGAACATTCTTTCTGGGTATGCCTTTCGAGCCCTTCCTCGCGGGCACGATACCGAGCGCTCGACGACTAGCGGCTGAAGGCATCTAGGTAATCACGATTGGCCCGGGCGATATCGTCGTGACGACCAACGTCAAGCCAGTATTCCCGGAGCGGGAAAACGACAGTCGTTCCGCCCGAGTCGCTAATGCGCTGGAACAGCGTCGGCATGTCGCAGGGACCCGATTCTGGAAGAGCGGTCAACACGCTGGGATCGAGCGCATATATCCCGGCGTTCACGAAGAACGACTGAATCGGCTTCTCGGCAAAACTGACGACGCGCGGTCCGTCATTAGTGACCACTCCAAACGGGACCTGCATTTCGTAAGGCCGGACTGCCATTGTCGCAGCCGCGTTGTGCTCAGCCTGAAAGCTGAGAAGTTCCCGAAAATTCAGAGTGGTCAGTACGTCGCCGTTCATGACTATGAACGGGCGCGAAGGAGGAGTGGACAGAAGACGAAGCGCCCCGGCTGTTCCGAGCGGATCCGTCTCGCGCACGTAATCAATCGATGCGCCAAAATCTCCACCGTCGCCAAAATGATCCTCGATGCGACTCGCGAGATAATTGACGCAAAGTGTAAAGTTGTTGAAACCCTGCGCTGTCAGGCGTTCGATCGTGATTTGCAGTACGGGTTTTCCGCCCACCTCGAGCATCGGCTTCGGCGTGGTTTCCGTTAGCGGCCGCAACCGCAATCCGAGGCCGCCGACCATCAGAATGACCTTCTGATCGGTGTGCGGTTGTTCGATGAGATCTTCGAGAACCACGACGTCGATCAGGCGCCGCCGGTCGTCCACGAGCGGAACGTGCTGAATACCACGAGCAACCATCAGGGCGCGAATCGTAGCGGGCGTCTCAAACGGCTCGGCAACGATGGGCTGGTCATTCATTATCGAAGAAACCCGGGCATCCAATTTGACGGCGCGAAGGAGGGCCCGACGGACATCACCATCTGTCAGGGTTCCAAGGAGTACGCGTTCGGCATCGACGACGAACGCGACCCGCAGCGCTGCTCGATCGATTATATCGAGCGCTTGGAGAATCGTTGCGTCGGGTCCCACCAGCGCCGCTTGCCAGTCTTTCACGCTGTAATTCCCGTCTCGCGGAAAGGGCGGGCCGGAATGCCACCAACAGTGGAATGATCATCCACGTCGCTGATCACCACTGCTCCCATGGCGATCACCGCCCCAGATCCGACGCGCACGCCTTGCCGGACAATCGCGCCGGCGCCAACGTGCGAACTGTCGCCAATCTCCACATCGCCGCAGAGCACAGCGCCTGGAGCAATGTGCGCGTGCGATCCGATCACGCAATCGTGGTCGACGCACGCACCCGTGTTAACGATCGCGTCTGATCCGATTCTGGTACCCGGTTGGACGACTGCCCCGGCGAGCACTTGTGCACCGGCATCGATGAGCACGCCTTCACTTATAATTGCGCGCGGATCCCGCACGGAAGCGAAGCGATAGCCGAGGCTCGAAAACTTGTCCCACACCGCTCGCCGCGCGGCTATCCGGCCCGCGGAACCGACGCCGTTGACGAGAAATAGTTGGTCTGGCGCACCGAGGGAAGGTAATAACTCGTCGCCTCCCACCACAGTGATTCCCAGCACCTGAACGTTCCAGCGTGCCGGGTCATTGTCGAGGCACGCGACCGGCACGGTACCGGCCGCCTTCATTGCCGCGATCAGCACCCGTGCATGCCCGCCCGCTCCGATGACTACGTAACTGCTGCTCAAGGGACGATCAATTCATTGGGCGCGAACGCCCGCGGTGAGGGACGACCGAGCCACTCCCAATATTCTATTGGTGAAACGCCGTCTCCCGGACGTTTGGCACCGAGATTCTCGGGCGTGAATGGTTCACCTTCCGCGATGGGTCGCAGCGCGACAAGGCTCTTACGGGCAACGACGATATTTCCCGCCTCCGAGGGGGTGACGCTCTTCCCGGATGATCCGAGTGCACGCCCCGCGTCACGCACCGCGTCGACGAGCGCCGCAAACTGGGGTGGCTCCAGAGAAGCCGCGTGGTCCGGTCCGGGAAGGTCGCGATCGAGAGTAAGATGCTTTTCGATGACGGTCGCACCGAGGGCCGCGGCTGCAATCGCGACCGTACTGCCTTCAGTATGATCCGAGTAACCAACATTGAGCCCAAAGGTGTCACGCAGCGTAGACATGGCTCTGAGGTTCACTTCGCCGATAGGTGCGGGATACTCCGTCGTGCAATGGAGAAGCGTCACGCGAGAGCTCACGACATTCCGTCCCTCGGTTGATGACCATGCTTTCGCGAACGCCGTTCGGCTGGGATTTTCACCACCGAGCATTCCGAATGCGAGCACGCCGAGGGAGGATTCGATGTCCCGAAGGGTTGCCATACCCGTCGAGACGATGAGCGGAAGATTCGAACGGGCGACACTGAACAGAAGCGGGGCGTTCGTGAGGTCTCCGGATCCAATTTTTATCCGGCGAACCCCAAGTCGGAGAAGCAGCGACACGCTTCCGAGGTCAAAGGGAGTCGACATAAACTCGATTCCGACCTTCTCGCAGCGGGCGATGAGGCGCTTGTGCGCCTCTTCTGACAGCTCGAGCCGCTGGAGCATCCCATGCTGTGTTTCGCTCGATAGTGTCGATCTCCGTTGATATTCGGCCTTCGGCGCGCGCAAGGTCGCCAGTGCGTCAGCGCAAAAAGTTTGAAACTTCACGATATCAGCGCCGGCCTCTGCGGCGGCGTCAACCAGCTCAATCGCCAGATCCAGCGAGCCATTGTGGTTAACGCCCGCTTCCGCGATGACCAGGACGTATTCAGCGCCGTCAGTCATGATGCGTTGACAGCTGGTGAAAACGTTTCAAGAGCAGGGAGCGATCGAGGGGAGTGCGACGCAGGACATCGACGATAACCTTGGCCGCGTCGCCATCGCCGTAGGGATTTTTCATCCCCCGAATCCGGTCGCGAAACGAGCTCTCGCCAGCGTCTCGCAGCGCCGGTGCAATCGCGTCACGGGTGCAGGGGACATCGATCACATTGTCGCCGTGAACGCGTCCGCGCTGACGATCACCGACATTGACCACCGGCAATGAAAAACTGGCCGCCTCAATGATGCCACTCGACGAATTTCCCAACATCACCAGCGCTTTTTGCATCAGACTGAAATATGCCCGGGTGCCGAGGTTGACAACGAAACTCGCAGACCCTCGATGCTGCGTGACAAACGATTCAATCGCGCCACGTATCTCCTGGCCGTTGGTGTCGGCGTTCGGTGCCGTGAAAACCACGGGAAGCCCGCTTGCCTCGACGGCCGCCAACACCTCGCCGATCTGATGACGCGCTGCTGAATACTCGAGAGTTACCGGATGAAAAGTGACGAGAACGGGAGGGCATTCCAGTGAGAGGCCAACACGCTCCGAAAGCTCGCGCTCCGGCAACGGCACAAATCCGCGAAGATTGTCCAGGGTCGGTGATCCACTGATGGTCACCCGCCACGGCTCCTCTCCCATTTGAACGACGCGATCGCGATACTGGCTCGTCTGCACGAAGTGCAGATGGCTCATTTTGGTGAGTGAATGGCGAATCGCCTCGTCGATTGCCCCTTCTGACGACTCACCACCGGCGATATGGGCAATCGGCTTCGCGAACGGTAGCATCGCGGCTGCGGCCGCGAACATCTCGTAGCGGTCACCCAGCAAAAGGAGAAGGTCGGGCACGAGCCGCGCGTACGCCTCGGCAAATCCCATGACTCCGACGCCGATCGACCTGGCGATGGCTATAGCGGCGTCCGAGTCGGTCAGCAGGTCAACGCGCTCCGCGATGGGGAAGCCGTCTTCCTCGATTGAACCGACCGTCGACCCGTGAGCGGGCGCCAAGTGGGACCCCGAGACAATGAGCTGTAGGTCGAACTCCGGTGCTTGAGACAGCTCCCGAATAATTGGTAGCAGGTAACCGTAGTCCGCCCGGGATGATGTGACCGCCGCGATACGTTTTGGCCGCTCCGCGCTACGCGTGCTCATTCCAGGTGGCGCCCCGAACAAATATCCCCATCCCTGCTCACCGAAGGCTCCGGGCGACTTTCACGCCGCTCGGCAGGTTGATGATTCGAGATGCGAGTTGTTCGGCGACCGACAAATCCCCACGCGGGGCGTCTACGTACATCGGTAGCCGATGCATCAGTGTCCAGGCCGGCCGAGCGCCAATCCCGGCATGCTGCAGGGCGGAAAGGATGGGCTCGAGGTCCGAATCGAAACTCTCGTCGATCAGAATCACGCTCAACCAGTAGTTGCTTCTCGAGCCCGCTGGCTCGGAAACGAAGCGCACACCGGGAATTGTGGAGAGAGCATCTCGGTAACGGGCTGCGAGGCGCCGCTTGTCGGCTAGAAACTGCGGGAGCTGCTCGAGTTGGGCGCATCCGAGCGCCGCGTTGATGTTCGGCATCCGATAATTCCACGCGACCATATCGTGGTCGAAGCGCCACGGATGCGGTTTCTTCGCAGTGGTGGTGAGGTGCTTGGCGAGCGAGCCGATCGCTTCGTCGTTCGTGAGAATTGCGCCTCCTCCGCCCGTCGTTACCGTTTTGTTTCCGTTGAAGCTCATCGCGGACACCAACCCAAAAGTTCCGGTATGGCGCTCGTGAAACAACGACCCCAACGACTCGGCGGCGTCCTCGACGATCGGAATGGAAAGCTTGGCGCAGAGGACAACGAGCGAGCCAATGTCCATCGGGTGGCCGTAAATGTGGACCGGCACAACAGCGGCGATTCGCCGACCTGTTCGCCTGTTGCGGACAACGCCGTCGTCGATGTCGGCCACCGAGTCGAAATATGCGGCGAGCTTGTTGGGATCGAGCCCGAGCGTGACCGGATCACTGTCGACGAAATGCGGAATTGCCCCGGCATGGCTCACCGCGTTGGCGGTTCCGACGAACGTCAGCGTCGGGATGACGACTTCATCTCCTGGCTTTACCCCGGCGAGCACCAGTGAGACGTGTAACGCGGCGGTGCCATTGGCCACTGCCACTGCTCGCCGCGCGCCAGTAAACGCAGCCAGCTCTTGCTCGAATCGGTCGACAAACTTCCCGACGGAGGAGACCCAGCCCGTGTCGATACACTCACGAACGTAGGAGTTCTCGTTGCCACCAAAAAAAGGTTCGTGCAAGGCGGCGGCGGGGGAGCGATCAGTCCACAAATCCCGCATTGCCTCAACAAGGCGACTCGAGACTTCCGGGTCGGTCGCGATCGTCACGTGTTGCCGTAGCGCTTGTCGTTCGGGTCCGCGATCAAGCCTGCCCCTACGACCTCGAGAACTTCCCGGATCCCGTCGGGAACGCGCCGTGACGGCGAGAAATCCAGTCGTTCGCGGATCTTCGAGAAGTTGACCCGATAGTCGCGTGGATCCTCGCTCTTGGGAACAAATTTTACCCGAAGCGCCGGCACCTGCATTCGGAGCTGATCCACGAGCATTTGCTTCGTATAGTTTTCGTCGGTATCGCCCACGTTGAACACCTCGAATCCAACGACATCCGCGGACGCCGATAGCGCAATTATTGCCGACCTGGCGAGATCCGTCACGTGGCAGTACGGCCGCCAGAACTGCTCCCCGAATATCACCAGCTCGCGGCCTAGTGCGACGTCCCGCGCGAACTCATTCACCGTGAGATCAAACCTCATTCGGGGCGATACTCCATACACAGTCGAAAATCTGAGCACGACGGGGATGCAGGCCGCACTGCGCGGTTGGCCGAGGAGGAATTGTTCGACCGCGACCTTGGTTTCCGCATAAAGAGAGACAGGCCGGAGCGGCGAGTCTTCGCGTATGAGAACGGAAGGATCCGCAGCGCGCCCGTAGTTCGAGCAGGTTGACGCGAAAACGAAGCGCTTCACACCACTCCGAGAAGCCGCCTCGTAAAGCTTGATTGATCCGTCCAGGTTTACACTGCGAGCGAGCTCAGGCTCCGCTCGGCATGCCGGGTCGCCGACAATCGCGGCAAGGTGGACTACGGCGTCACAGTCCGTGACGGCTCTGGCAGGATCGTCTCGAATGTCGCCTCGAATGAACTCGAAGTTCTGGTGGCCAGCGAGCTCGGCGAGCGACTCGCCGCCCGCCCGCAGACTGTCAAGGACACGCACTCGCCAGCCACCGGCCAGCAGCTGTCGCACGAGGACTGAGCCGATGTAACCGGCTCCGCCCGTGACGAGCACCGTCGGACTACGTTCATCTACTGGCATTTATCGATCAGACACAAGAAAAATGTAGTGCTCGCTCATCCCCGCGAGCGGGTGAAAGGTCCGAGATTCCTGCTCGGGAGCAGACAACACGCCGGTGAGGTTCTGCCGCGTTTTCGCTGAGGAAGCGGGTCGCGGCGACGTGGTCCGGCAGGCTCTCGCCCGCGCTCAACTAGGTTGACAAAGATCGTCGGACGGATCGCGGGACGCAATAGAGAGGGCGCGAAAAGCGATGTTCCTTGAGGGCACTTCCGTGCACCTATTCAAACGGGTTACTTCGTACCGCCTTGAGCCTCATTCCCGATGTGACCGCCCCTGAGAGGATCGCCGTTGACGTGCCGCCACTGGAGCGCCGGAACACGATCGAGCGCGTCGGAGCGAGCGTTGCC
>JALYYH010000307.1 GCA_030946665.1 Gemmatimonadota bacterium | reverse complement strand
GAGGCTGAAGGCACCGGTTTGCTAAACCGGCATACGTGGAAACGCGTATCGAGGGTTCGAATCCCTCTCTCTCCGCTCGGCGGGTCCGCGCATCCAGTGTGGGCCCGCTGTTCTTTTTCGAATCACCAATGACAAACGGCACCAAACCGCGCCTTCGCTTCGCTCCTTCTCCGACCGGATATCTCCACGTCGGCGGGGCGCGCACTGCGCTCTTCAACTGGCTGTACGCGCGTAAATTCGGCGGAGAGTTCCTCCTTCGCATCGAAGACACCGACAAGGCGCGCAGCACCGACGAGAGCACCCGCGCGATCTTCGATGGCTTGGAGTGGCTTGGCCTGAACTGGGACGGGGAGGTCGTTTATCAGGGCGCCAATCTTCCGCGCCACCAGGCGGATGCGCGGAAGCTTCTCGAGAGCGGCGCCGCCTATCGCTGCTTCTGCACGCCCGCCGAGCTGGAGGAGCGCCGACGGGAAGCGGCGGCGGGGAAAGAGGCGTTCAAGTATGACCGGCGTTGCGATCGTCTTCCCCGCCAGGATGTGGAGCGCAGAGTGGCGGCGGGAGAGCCCCACGTGATTCGCTTTCGCGTTCCGGAGGGCACGACCGAGTGGAGCGACCTCGTTCACGAGACAATCGCGTTCCCCAACAAGGACATCGAAGATTTCGTGATTCTTCGCTCGGACGCGACTCCGATCTATAATCTCGCGGTCGTATCTGATGACATCGCGATGGGCATCACCATAGTCATGCGCGGTGACGATCACATCTCGAACACGCCCAAGCAGATCCTTCTTTATCGGGCGCTCGGCGCACCACTCCCAACGTTCGCGCACCTTCCGATGATTCACGGGCTCGATGGCAAGAAACTGAGCAAGCGTCACGGGGCGACGGCGGTAGGAGACTATCAGCACCATGGGCTGCTTCCGGGCGCGATGCTCAACTTCCTCGCACTGCTTGGCTGGTCCCCCGGTGGTGATCGCGAGGTAATGACCATGCCCGAGATGATCGAGTTGTTCAGCGTCGATGGACTCCAGAAAAAGGCGGCCATCTTCGATCCCAAGAAGCTGGAGTGGATGAATGGCCAGCACCTGTCGATGATTCCTCTCGAGGACCTGGAGCCGCGCGTCACGCCGGCGATCGTAGCGGCGCGCCTCGCCACCGAAGAGGAGCTGGTCGAGCGTCGCGACTGGTACCTTCGGCTGTTGGACCTTCTCAGAGTTCGTTCGCGCACCATCGACGACATCGTGCGCCAGGCCGGCCCATATTTTCTCGAAGACATTGAGTACGATCCAGCGGCTGTCGCCAAAAACTGGAAGGACCCCGTGGAATCCGCCGACCTGCTGCGCGCAAGCCGTGAGGCGTTGGCCAGGACGTCGAATTGGGAGACCGCTACGCTCGAGACATCGCTGCGCGGTCTTGCTGAGTCCAGAGGAGTTAGCGCGGGGAAGGTGTTTCAGCCGCTCAGGGTCGCGCTCACCGGGCTGACCGTAAGCCCCGGTATCTTCGAAATGCTTATCCAGATGGGACGGGACCTATCGTTGAAGCGAATCGACAAGGCCCTGGCGGCTCTCGCGGGGTAGGAAATTATCGGGCCGGTCAGGAAACTGTTGACCGGGTACGGTTCCGTACACAAATTAATTAGCAGACGCGGGGACCCCGAGCATCGCGGGTCTCGCCACTTCCTAAGGACACTTCAGATGGCCGAGCCTTTAACAAAGCTCGAGAGCTCGGTGTACCACTACCTGCTCGACTTCACCGCCGAGAACACGTACCAGCCCAGCATTCGAGACATCGGGAAGCAGTTCAAGATCAAGTCGACCAAGACCGTCTCCGACCTGCTTCAGTCGCTAGCAAAAAAGGGTTACATCGAGCGAGATCCCTCCAGGTCTCGCGGAGTCAACCTCATCGGGTTCGGCGGCGCTCTCCGCACCCAGCCAGTTCCGTATTACGGAAGAATCCACGCCGGCGAGCCGGCTCTGCTGCCGGAGCATCGTCGGGGGTTCATCACAATCGATCGACGATTTGTTCCCTCTGAGGAAGTTTTTTTCCTCAAGGTGAAAGGCGACAGCATGGTTGGCAAATGCATCAATGACGGCGACTACGTGATGGTGAATCCCAAACAGGGTCCACGCGATGAGGACGTTGTTGCCGCGCGAATCGGTGAGGAGGCTACCGTCAAGACCTTCGCCCATCGGAACGGCTCCGTCGTTCTTGAGGCCGCCAACCCTGCCGAGCGCGACATTACCGTGGAGCCGGGGATGGATTTCGGAATACTCGGAGTCGTTTGCGGAGTTTTCCGTGCGGGCTTCGACGCGAACCTCGGCGGAAATTCGCTCCAGGCGTAACCGAGGACGACTCGGTGCTCTAGCGGTCGGCGCAAGCCGGCCGCTATTTGCTTCAGTGGATCGACGCAGTCTTACGTTGCGGTGAGCGTTCGCCCCACGCGTACCATCAATTCGGGGGAGGCCTCGATGCCTGGAGAAACACCACGCGGGTCCGACGCTCTGGGATCGTCGCTTAAGCAACTCACTCCGGTTCTCATCGTCGAGGCCGTCGAGCCCTGCGTGAAATTCTGGGTCGACAAACTTGGCTTCGCGGTTACGAACGAGGTCCCCGGACCTGATGGAAAGCTGATCTTTGCCAGCGTACAACTCGGAGCGATCGAGATCATGTACCAAACGCGGGCGAGCGTAATGGACGAGCAGCCAGGCGCGGCGAAAGATCTGATGGGCCACTCAGTCGCGCTATTCATCACCGTCAACAATCTCGATAAGGTGGAGAAGTCGCTCGCCGGCGCCCCCATAGTGAAGCCGCGGCACCAGACCTTCTACGGCAGTACCGAGATCTACGTCCGCGAGCCGGGAGGAAATACCGTCGGGTTTGCGCAATTCTCCTGAGCTGACTGACAGCTGAACGGGTGCGAGTTGTTTTTGATGCCCTATCACCACGCCACACTGCTACTCGCGCGGCTTCTGCTCCGATGATGGGCCGTCCTTCGTCTGCGATGACAATGGCGATGGCGGCGAGCCAGCCAGCGCGGCGGTCCGCTCCCGCTCCTTGCGCTCGCGAATGCTGCGCACGGCCTTCGTGAAGTCGGCTTCATTTATCGCCTGCCGGGCGTGCCACGCGATGTCGGAATTCATTGCGGCGTAGGCGCGGTCGCGCTGGATCGTCGTCGGATTGCCCTGAATGTTGAGCGGAAGCATCGCTAGCAAGGCTGTCGGAATGGAAACCGGCCCGAGGCGTATCGCGTGCCTGTCGATTCCCCACTTGTACCCACCCTTCCGGATCGTCCAATCCGTTGGGTCGCGACGCTGAGCTACTGCGGCAATCGAGTCGTTGTACGGAGCGATTGCATCCGCGATCAGGCTATCGAGTGTCTGCTTCACCGTCTTGGGAGCGCTGACGACGTCACCCGGCGGCTCCCATACGCGAGGATCTGTGTATTGTGGCCGAACGCCCCTGGCCGGACCACCCGTTCCAACGATAGGCCCGGTACCTTCTTCGTCCGTCGTCTTCGTAACCGGTCCCGACGGCGCTGGAATAGTGGTCGGAATCGTCATCGGCGCGACCACGTGTATCTCGCGCGGCGTTACCGGCTTCCCGTTCCCACCGCTTCGACCCGGGACCGGAGTCTTGACCCCACCCGCGATCCTGACGAACCCGACGTGCTCATTGGGCGCCG
>JALYYH010000254.1 GCA_030946665.1 Gemmatimonadota bacterium | reverse complement strand
TGTGGGTGGGGCCATCTTCCCCCACCACGCCGGCGCGATCCATCGCGAAGATGACGGGCAGATGCTGGATCGCGACATCGTGAATGACGTTGTCGTAAGCCCGCTGCAGGAACGTAGAGTAGATCGCGCAGACCGGACGGATTCCCTGGGTGGCGAGGCCAGCCGCGAACGTCACCGCGTGTCCTTCGGCGATTCCGACGTCGAAGAACCGCTCGGGATATACTTTCGCGAACGCAGTCGTCCCCGTTCCACTCGGCATCGCGCCAGTGATCGCCACGAGTTTGGGGTTCTCCTCCGCCAGCTCAACCAATCCCTGTCCGAACGCGGCGGTGTACGCAGTGTTCGCGGAAGAAACCTTTCTGAGCTTTCCCGTTGCTGGGTCGTGCCCCGGAGGGAGCGCGTGCCACTTCTCGATGTGCTCTCCCGCCGGAAACCCCTTTCCTTTCTGGGTGATGCAGTGAATCAGGCGAGGCCCGCTCAGTTCCTTCACCGCGGCGAAGGTGTCCATCAGCGCGTCGATGTCATGGCCGTCGATAGGACCGAAGTAGCGGAAGCCAAGCTCCTCGAACAGAACGCCCGGAGTGAAGAACGTCTTCACGCTCTCCTCCCACTTCCGGACCAGCGCACCAACTCCGGAGAGCGGGCCCGGCGCGGAATCGATGACCGATCCGATCGCCGACCTGACGCGATTGTACAGGGGATTCCGCTGGATCGAAGTCAGATACTTCGACATCGCGCCGACGTTCGGCGCGATCGACATCTCATTGTCGTTGAGTACGACGATGAAATCGCGCTCTGAAGCGCCCGCGTTGTTCAATCCCTCGTAAGCGAGACCGCACGTCAGCGCCCCGTCTCCGAGTATCGAAACCACCTTGAACTTCCCCCCGTTCAGGTCCCGCGCGACAGCCATTCCGTAACCAGCCGATATAGCAGTGCCCGCGTGGCCGGCGCCGAAAGTGTCGTACTCGCTTTCTGTACGCTTGAGGAACCCCGACAGCCCGTTTTCTTGCCGTAGCGTTTCCATCCGGTCGGCCCGACCAGTCAGCAGCTTGTGAGGGTAGCCCTGGTGGCCGACGTCCCAGACGATCTTGTCATGAGGAGTGTCGAAAACGGCGTGGAGAGCGACGGTGAGCTCGACGACTCCCAGACCCGCACCGATGTGTCCACCAGTGCGGGAGCAAACCTCGATGAGACGCGTCCGCATCTCCGCGGAGACGGCGCGCAGCTCATCACGGGTCATCGGCTTCAGGTCAGCGGGCGAATGGATACGATCGAGAATTGACATTTTCTGGCGTTTTCAGGACGTACGCGTTACCATGAAATTAGCCACTTGGGACAGCTCCCGCGTGAGCATTCTCTGCTCTGCAAGAGCGTGGAGACCGTCGTCTATCAGGGCTCGGGCCCTCGCCTGGGCGGCGTCGACGCCGAGGAGAGCCGGATAGGAGCTTTTGCCAAGCGTCGCGTCCCTTCCCGCTGTCTTACCCAGCTCGGTCGTCGTCGAAGTTACGTCGAGCACGTCGTCCATTATCTGAAATGCGAGTCCAACCGCTCGGCCGTAGCGCGCGAGCGCGGTGAGGTGGGCGGGATGTGCACCGCCGGCCAGAGCGCCCATCAACAGCGATGCCACGATCAAGGCTCCGGTCTTGGCGCCATGGATCTCTTCCCGGTCGTCCAGGGAGAGCGATCGACCCTCGCCCGCGAGATCGCGCGCCTGCCCGCCGATCATGCCGGACGCTCCCGCTGCCGAGAGGAGCGTCCGAAGTATTTTCCCGCTTAATTCCGGCGACAATCGCATCGTGCGCGTGGCGTCCCGGACCACGAGTACCGCGACCGGAATCATCGCGACTCCGGCCAATATTGCCGTTCTCGAGCCGTATACCTTGTGCACCGTAGGCCGGCCGCGGCGCATGTCGTCATCGTCCATGCATGGGAGGTCGTCGTGTACGAGCGAATAGGCGTGAATTATTTCCGGTCCACAGGCGAGCGATGTCACATCGGCGCCGCCACCAACGGCCCGGTAGGCGTAGAGCACAAGCAGAGGACGAATCCTCTTTCCCGGACTCTTCAGTCCATAGCGAATGGCGTCAGCGACACCCGTCGGCAGCGCGGACAGATAGACGGCACAAATGTCATCGAGACGCTGCTCGACGCGCTCGCGCTCAGCACCGAAACCGTCCCGCACCTCTTTAGAGATCCATCTCCCTGACCTCGAAACCGCCGCCGGATTTTTCGAGGAGCATCTGCACTTTCGTCTCTGCCCGGCCGAGCTCCGCCGAAGCGGATCTCAGCAGCTCGACGCCTTCCTCGAACAGCTTGAGCGAAGCGTCGAGGCCGACCTGTTGCCCTTCGAGCGACGCGAGGATCTCGTCGAGGCGTCGGAGGCTTGCTTCGAAGTTCATGCGGGCAAGTTAAGGTGGGCGCTCATTGTTGCTCCACCAATATCACCGAGTGGTTTGCGGCAATGCAAACGCGATGATCTCGTCGCTCCAACCCCACGCCTTGCCATCGCCACCTGCCGCGATCACAACGAACTGCCGACCGTCGGCGCCGAGGTAAGTCATCGGCGTCGCCTTCCCGCCCGCCGGCAGCGCGGTCTTCCACAGCTCACGACCGTCGCGGAGATCAAAGGCCCGGAAATATTTGTCCAACGACGCGCCAATGAAGACGAGACCACCCGCGGTAGTTATCGGCCCGCCAAGGTTGATGGCCCCTGGAATGTCGGGACGAACCTTGATCCCGATTTTTTCCAGGCCCTCGGTGGTGCCGAGGGGAACGTTCCACGCTATCTCACGTGTGCGCAGGTTTATAGCTACCAGTGAGCCGAATGGCGGCGGAGTGCAGGGAGCCGAAGAAGGGCCCAGGAAGAGCTCGCGCTTCAGCACGTAGGGAGTGCCATGCATCATCGCGTACTCGGTCCCAATGCGTTCCTGTCCCATGACCATGTCGCCACGGGCTTCGAACTGGGCGCGCGGAATAAGAGTGATCACCGCCGCGATGCGGTTTACTGGAACGACCACAAGAGCGCCGACCGGATCGTACGCGACCCCACCCCAGTGCGCGCCACCAACGTTCGCGGGAATGATCAGCGATCCTCGCGTGCTCGGCGGCGTGAAAACTCCGTCGTTGCGCAGCTCATTGAACCGCGCCCGGCAGGCTGTGCGGTCGGTTGCCGTTGGTCCCCAGACATCGTCGAGCCCAAGTCGCTGCGGGCTGAGGGGAGGCAGTCCACTGCTCAGGATTTGCGTGGGCCAGGCCTCCTCGCCGTTCACGTCGCTTGTCGGTACGCGGCCTTCCGTGATCGGGAAAAGCGGCTTCCCCGTTTCTCTGTTGAGCACGAACAGCTGACCGGTCTTTGTCGCCTGCAAGACTGCGGGAGTCGTTTGCCCGTCGATTCGGACATCGATCAGGGCCGGTGGCGAGGCGTTGTCGTAGTCCCAGAGGTCGTGACGCACCGTCTGGAATTGCCACGCCATTTGACCCGTAGACGCCTTGATCGCCACGAGTGAGTTCGCATACTGATTTTGCCCTTTCCTCTCGCCACCGAAATAGTCGACGCTCGGCGAGCCGGTGGGGATGAATACGAGATCGCGCGCGGGATCCGCCGCAAAGACGGGCCATGCGTTCGCCGCGCCGGTACGATGCGCATTCGGTCCGATCCATGTGCGCGATGCGGGCTCCGTCGAATCCTGAGGAACCGGGTCCCAGGTCCAGCGCAGTGCTCCGGTGCGCGCGTCGAAGCCGCGTA
>JALYYH010000167.1 GCA_030946665.1 Gemmatimonadota bacterium | reverse complement strand
GCTAGAAATTCACGCCGATCTATTCCGCCGATCGAGACGAACTTCTTCGGATCGCGCTTCAAGTTGTTTCCGGCGGTGGCGTCGCCGGCCGACGACGCGGCAAGAGATGATAGAACGGGCGCGCGTTGCGGGCTTCGGGGGAATTCCGATCGTTGTAGTTGCCGGTGATCATGGACGGAATCGAATACGGGTCGACGGCGAAGACCATGAAGACATGGACTACGCTCAGGATGACGATCACGAGCATCGCGATGAAATGCCAATAACGCGCCCACACGTAACCGCCCAGAAGATCGGTGAGCCACCACAGCTGCACCGGTTTCCAGATGGCGATCCCGCTTATGACAGCCAGCATCCCGGCAACCGGCAACAGGAAATACGCGGCCTTCTGCAGCGCGTTGTGCTTCCCCTGATGAGGATGATCCTTCCGCTTGAACGCGTAGAACTGCACCATCTGCCAGCTGTCGCGAATGTCGCCCTTCCGCGGCACCAGGTCTCTCCACTCACCGTGCAGGTACACGAACGTGAGGTAGATGAGTCCGTTGACGACCAGCACCCACATCATCGCGAAATGCCAGTGGCGCGCGCCGCCGAGCCATGCGCCGAATGTGAGCCACGCTGGAATCGGCTTGTGCTCGAACGGGTAGCAGCAGAACATCTCACCGCGGCGGGCGAAAGCGGGATAGGCGTTGAAGATGCGGAGCCCACTCCCCACCATGATGACGATCGCCACGACGTTCACCCAGTGAGTGAGGCGGACGATCCAGTGGTGCCGCTTGACGCTCGTCACGCCCGTGGGTGGGCTTTTTGATACACCTGCTTCAGCCTCTCGATGCTGGTATGCGTATAGATCTGGGTCGTCGAGATCGAGGCGTGTCCGAGCAGCTCCTGTACGGCGCGAAGATCAGCGCCCGCGTCCAGCAGGTGCGTCGCAAAAGTGTGGCGAAGAGAGTGCGTCGACAACCCGGAGTTTTCGTCGATCTTGTCCAGAAATCCCTTAACCGCGTTCTGGATGGCGCGCACAGATATGCGCTTGCCGCGGTTGCTCAGGAAGAAAGCCGTCCGGTCCCCGGTCGGTCCAATCGCGCGCAGCAGCTCATCGCGCTTCGACTCGTAGTTTCTGAGCGCGAGCTGGGCGTGGTCGCCGACGGGGATGATGCGCTCCTTCCTACCCTTGCCTCGCACCTTCACCTGCTGCGAGAGCAGGTCGATATCCATCCGATTGATGCCGCGCAGCTCCGACAGCCGCATTCCTGTCGAATAGAATAGCTCCAGAATCGCCGAGTTCCGGACGTCGGAGAACTTTCCTTCCTGCGCCTTCAATTCCGCCGATTGGAACAGCAGCTCGATCTGCGCGCGGTCCAGATATCCCGGCAGATACTTGTCCTGCTTCGGAGTCCCGACTCCCCGAGCCGGATTCGCCTCGACCTGCTCGTTGCGGTGCAGATACTTGTAGAAGCTCCGCACCGCCGAGAGACTGCGCGCGATTGATCGCTTGTTGAGCCTCTTCCGGGTGAGGTGCGCGAGAAAACCGCGGATGGCCAGGCGATCGAGCCCCTGCCACGACCACTCCCTCACTCCATAGTAGCTTCCGAGAAACGCCACCAGCTCTTGCAGGTCGCGCCTGTAGGCAATGAGAGTGTTCGTCGAGACGTCGCGCTCCTTTTCCAGGTGCGTCAGAAATTCGTCGACTGCTTGTGGTTCGGTCTTCACGCGCGCGCCAGCGGAGCGCCGAGCACGGCATTCGCCTCGATCCATGCCCGCATATCCACGAGCGCTCTCTCGGCGAACATCTCGCGCTTCCTCTTTTTGTCGCGAACGTTTTCCTTGAGATCGTCGAGCAATCCGAAGTTTGCGTTCATCGGCTGGAAGTGCTTCGGGTCTGCCTCGTTCATGTAGCGGTAGAGCGCGCCGAGCATCGTGGTAGGCGGCGGAATGACGGGCTCATCGCCGGAAAGAATACGTGCGAGGTTGATCCCCGCCAGCAGACCCGTCGCCGAGCTCTCCGTATACCCCTCCACTCCCGTGATCTGCCCGGCAAACAAAATCGTCGGCTCGTCGCGAGCGGCGAGGTGTGCGCTCAGCGCGGCAGGCGAATTCAGATACGAGTTACGGTGGATCGACCCATAGCGAAGAAATTCAGCCTGCTCCAATCCGGGAATCATCCGAACCACCCTCTGCTGCTCCGGAATACGGAGACGCGTCTGGAATCCAACGAGATTCCACATCCGCCCGGCGCGATCTTCCTGCCGCAGCTGCACCACCGCGTGGGCGTCGCGTCCAGTGCGCGGATCCCGCAGTCCAACCGGCTTGAGCGGTCCGAACCGAAGGGTGTCGCGGCCACGCTGTGCCATCACTTCGACCGGCATGCAGCCCTCGAAGTAGGGGACTTGGTCGAACTCGTGGCCGTGGTACTGGTCCGCGGAAATGAGCGCGTCGAGGAACGTATCGTACTGCTCGCGGGACATCGGACAATTGAGATACGCGCCGCCTTCGTCGGCAGCCTCCATTGTCTCCTTTCCGTAGCGCGATCCGCGAAAAACGATCGCGTCGTCGATTGATTCGCGCGCGACGATCGGCGCAATCGCGTCGTAAAACGCCAGCGCGCCGACTCCCAGCCGGTTGCGGATGGCGTCGGCAAGCTTGTCGGAGGTGAGAGGGCCGGTTGCTATGATCGCCGGCGCGGAAATCCCGGTGACTTCTTCGCGAACAACCCTGATTCGCGGCTCACCCGAGATCCGCTCTGTCACGTTGCGTGAAAAGACATCACGATCCACCGCCAGCGCGCTTCCTCCCGCTACACGAGCGCTGTCAGCGGCTTCCAGAATCAGCGAGCCCAGCAACCGCATCTCGGCCTTGAGAAGACCGTGCGCGTTGGTGAGCTCGGTGCTCTTGAAGGTGTTCGAGCAAACCAGCTCGGCGAGTCCGTCCGTCTTGTGCGCGGGGGTCGTCCCGACCGGACGCATCTCGTGCAGTGCGACCTCGATCCCGCGGGTGGCCAGCTGCCAGGCAGCCTCCGAGCCAGCGAGGCCACCGCCCACGACCGTTACGACCGGAGTCACACCGCCACGGCTTCTGGGGTAGGCGCGACATCCCACTCGTTCGCGCACTTGATGCAACGCCTGTAATCGCCGCGCGTCTTGGTGAACTTCGCCTCGGCGCCGACGTAACCGCATTCAGGGCAAATCTCGGCAACGGGCTTGTCCCAGACTACGAAATCACACCTGGGATAGTTCGAGCAGCCGTAGAACGCCTTTCCTCTCTTCTTCGAGCGGCGGACAGCGATGTCTCCACCGTCCTTCGGACACTTCACGCCAGTGGGCATCGACCTCGTGCCGCGACACTTCGGAAACTTGCTGCAGCCGAGGAACTCTCCCGAGCGCCCGTGACGAATGACCATCGGGGCACCGCACTCGTGGCAGATCTCGTCGGTCGGCTGCGCCGGCTTGCGATCTCCACGCAGTGGCTTGGTGTACTTGCAAGTCTTCGGATGATTCTCGCAGGCGAGAAACGGCCCGAAGAATCCTCCGCGCGGTCCGAGCTTTCCGCCACAGTCAGGACACCTCTCGGTCGCAATCATCGAGAGATCGTGCGCTTCTCCTATCAGCGCTTCGATGTCCGCACCCTTTACGGACTCGGCAAACGGACCGTAGAAATCACCGAGCATCTTCCGCCAGTTCACATCGCCGTCCTCGATTCTGTCGAGATCGGTCTCCATCAGCGATGTGAATTTGACGTTGAAGACATCCGGAAAGCTTTTCACCATGACCTTCT
>JALYYH010000162.1 GCA_030946665.1 Gemmatimonadota bacterium | reverse complement strand
GCGGGCGAGGCCGCGACCGGCTCGTGCTCAACGCGGAGATCAATGTCGTGAGTCTCATCGACGTGATGATGCTGCTCATGATCATCTTCATGATCACCGCGCCGATGATGCAGGGCGGCGTGGACATTTCGCTGCCGAAGGCACAGGCGCGGCCGCTCGAATCCAAGAGCGGTCTTACCGTAACAGTTGATCGCACGGGCACCATCTTCGTCGACGATGCGCGTCTGAGTTTTGCTCAATTTTCTGCCAGCTTCAGGGCGCTCGCCAACCGACGAGGGAGTGGTGGCGTTTACCTGAGAGCCGACGAGCGCGTTCCCTATGGCTCGGTGGTAAGGGTTCTCGCGATTATGCGAGCCAGCGGGGTCGGCGACATTGGCCTCGTCGCCGAGCCTCCAGCGGTGAGGTAAAAGGATGCCGGGCCAAGCGGGTGGATCCCGGAATATTGCCCCCTTTACGCTCTCGGCGATCCTCCACGCCGCGGTCGCGACGCTCCTCTTCAATACCCTGAAGGAGCGAAAGCAGGTGGCGCTGCCACCGATGTATCGCGTCGAGATAGTGGCCGCTCCGCCCGGCGAGCGGGCGATCGGAGAGGTCAAAAGCGGCCAACCCAAAGCCACGCCGCCTGTTACGCAGCCGAGTGCATCACAGTCAACGGTCAAGGAACTGCCAGTTCCGACGGCGAAGCCCGCGCCAAAGACCCCCGCGCGTGTGACGCCAGGTGTGGCTGGCGGACCGGTATCAAAGGCAGCCAACCGTGCGAGCAAGGCGCCGGCGAAGGCTGGTGCATCCGATGCGAAGACGGTTGCGCAACCGAAGCCCGAGGCGCCCAACGCGGGCGGCGGGCCCGTGGGCGGCAAGGGAACCGATGTCGCGACAGTGCGCAGTGACGGGATCGAGTTCCCATTTCCAGGGTATCTCAACAACATCGTTCGGCAGATTGCACTCAACTTCAAACCGAGAAATGCGAGCGCGCGTCTCAAGGCGGAAGTCAGATTTCTGATCCATCGCGATGGGTCCGTATCGGACCTCACGTTCCTGAGGCGTTCCGGCAATTTCTCGTTCGACCTGGAAGCACAGGGCGCGGTGGAAGCGGCCGCAAGCGCGCGCGCGTTTGGACCGCTTCCAAACGGTTTTACCGATGATGTACTTCCCGTCGTATTCAGCTTCGACCCCGAGTTCCTGAAATGAAGCGACGCACGCAATGCTGCCTGTTCGGTCTGTCCGAGGTGGGAGGCTTCGCACGCGTGTTCTGCCTGTTCGCGCTGTTCGCGTCGTTCGTGGGCCCGCGGCTACTCGGCGCGCAGGACACTGCGACGACGCCCGGTGTGCGGCTAGGACTTAATTACGCGGCGGGCACCAAGCCGGGCGTGATCGTGCTGCCGGTGCAGGACGTGTACGACGACGATTCCCTGCGCACGATCGTGCAGCGCGACCTGGATTACAGCGACCGCATGAACGTCATCGCGCTCGATGAGGGCACGCTTCGGGGACTCGTCCCACCCCTCGGCGGAAGGATCAACTTTCCACTGGTGGCCAAGTTCGGCGCGGCGCTGCTGATCAGGATGACGCCGACGAATGAGGGGCTCCACGTTGCCGCCTACGATGTAGCGCGGGGGCAGCTGCTGCAGTCGGAAAGCTTCCTGTTCGATCGCCGAGACCGGGATTGGAGATTCGTGCTGCACGGTGTGTCGGACCAAATCGAGCAGTGGGTATTTGGCAAGCGCGGAATCGCGCAGACGCGAATCGCTTATGTAAACGACGGACTGCTCCGGATTGTCGATAGCGATGGAGCGCTGACGCGATCGATCACGACTGGAATGGGAGCGCTGTCACCCGCTTGGTCGCCGACCGGGGAGTCTGTTGTCTATACGGTGCTGGGCAACACCGGTACCCAGGTGGAGGAGCTCGACGTAAGGACGGGTAGCACGCGCAGAGTCAGCCAGATCCGCGCGGGTCTCAATATTACACCTGTCTACCAGCCCGGCGGAAACGCCATTCTGTACGCGCAGGGGACTGGCAACGGAACGGATCTCGTGCTCGCGGCGCTGGACTCCAGCGGATCGCGAAAGCTGACCGCGGGGAAGGGGACGGACAACACGTCGCCGTCGTATAGTCCGGATGGCCGTCAGATCGCCTTCATATCGGGTAAGTCGGGCAACCCCCAGGTTTATATTATGGATGCGGACGGCTCGAACGTTCAGTTGCTCGTGCCCTATGCGGCTGGAACGCGCAGCTATCGGGCAAGCCCGGATTGGTCACCCGATGGTCGAGCGGTCGCCTACGAGCAGCAGAACGGGAATTTTCAGGTTTGGATGATCGATTTGCGGGACCGCATTCCAAAGCAGCTCACGAGCGAAGGAGAAAACGAGGATCCGTCGTGGGCGCCTGATGGGCGCCACCTGGTCTTTTCCTCGACGCGGGGCGGCGACAAGCAGTTATGGATTCTCGATACCGAGAGCGGCCGTGCGCGGCAGCTCACACATAACAAGGGAGCGAGACTGGCCGCATGGTCGCCAATCCTCGCCAACCCAGAAGTGGGAACCTACTCGCAATGATTAAGCTTCGCAGGAATTTTTTTGCTGTTCCTCGCAACTACATGACAAAACCGGGCTCGCTGGTCGTCCTCGCCATTCCCCTTTTCCTCGGGGGCTGCTTCTTCGCGACCAAGCAGGACATCGACAAGCTGCAGCAGGACATCGCTGTTGCCCGCGTCAGCTCCAGCGCAGCGGACTCAGTCCAGCGCGCGCAGCTCATCGAGGTCAGCCGCCTGGTGAGAACGCTGAACGACTCCATCGCGACCCTCAGCAAGAGAATGGCGGCGATCCGTACCGCGTCTGAGGGCGAGATGACGGCGATGAGGGAAAATATCTCGCAGCTTCAGGACCTGAGTGGACAGAGCGAGCAGAGACTGCGCGACGTACGAGCGGCCCTCGAAGAGAAAGGCAGGCAACAGGAACAGGCCTCGGCTGCCGCCCTTCCGGCGGACAGCGCCGGTGCGAATCCGGCCTCGCCGACCACAGGCCCCGGACCGCTCCAGCTACTGCAGGCGGGGCGTGACCAGCTCCTGAAGGGCGGGAACGCCTCAGCGCGGAGCGCGTTCAACGAGCTGATTACTAAGTACCCGAAGTCCGAGTACGTCCCCGAGGCGATGTTCTACACCGCGCAAGCGTACGCCGCCGAGCGGAACCTGTCCGCGGCAGATGCGGAGTACTCCGCGCTGATCGCGAAGTATCCCAACTCGCCACGGGTCCCGACGGCGATGTACAAGCGCGCGCTGCAGCTCCAGGCCGCTAAGAAGAACGCTGAGGCGAAGAAGCTATACCGGGAGATCATCAAGCGCTTTCCGCGCTCTGACGAGGCCGCACTCGCCGATGAGCGCCTACAGTCGATCCGGTAGCACGAGACCGTGGTATGAGCGACGCTCCTGGCCACGAGATGCCGTTCCTGGATCATCTGGAGGAGCTTCGTAAGAGGCTGTTCTGGATTGCGGGCGCCATCCTGCTCGGAGTCGTGATAGCGTTTGCTCTTCTCTCCAAGCTGGACATCATCCGGCTTCTCGAGCGGCCGATCCTTCCCCTGCTGAACGGGCAAAAGCTGATCTACACGCACCCTGGGACATCCTTCCACATACTGCTCAACGCATCGCTGGTGCTCGGACTGATCCTCGCATCTCCGGTCATCGTCGGTCAGGTCTGGGGATTTCTTGCGCCAGCGCTCTATACCCACGAGAAGCGCGTCGTGATACCGGTGGTGCTTTCGATGGTGGCGCTCTTTCTGTCGGGAGTCGCCCTCAGCTACTTCGTCGTGCTGCCGCTGACACTCAAGTTCCTGATGAGCATCGAATCGACCGCGCTCACGCCGATGATCTCGGCAACCGAGTATTTCGATTTCGCCATTAGCATGTGTCTGGCTTTCGGGCTCGTGTTCGAGGTGCCGATCGCCATCCTGGCACTCACTGCGCTCGGGATCGTGACACCGCAGTTCCTTTCGAAGTACAGGAGGCATGCGATCGTTGTCTGCCTGACGGCAGCGGCGTTCATCACGCCTGGTGCGGATCCCTATTCGCTGTTTGCGCTGGCCATTCCCCTATACGTGCTGTATGAGCTGAGTGTGTTCGTCGCGATCTTTGCGTATCGCAAGCGGCGTAAACGGGAGATGAGCGTGGACGCGGACTGCGTTTCGCCACCGGGCGCGAACGCGACGGCGGTTCCGCGATCGCTCTACATGCTCCTCATCGCGTCGCTGTTTCTTCCGCTCGCTAACACGTCCGGGCAGGTAGGTAGTCTTCCCGGAGCTCGGCGCGACGCCGTTCGTCCGCGCGCCGATACTTTGCAGCGGGATTCGACCAGGGCTGATTCGGCGCGCGCGAGAGAGCTGATCAAGTGGGGCGACGTCGATTCCGTCATGACGGCTTTGATGTCGCAGCCGGGTTACGTTCCGACGCGTTACCAGGGCGATCAGGTGGTTTTCGACGCCCAGACGCGAACGCTGCGCCTGAGAGGGAAGAAAGCCGGTGTCGAGCGCGAGCAAACGGTGCTGGTCGGCGACAGCATTGTGTATAGCGACTCGACCAGGATCATCGTAGCGCGCGGCGATACGGTGGTGCTCCGTGATCCTTCGCGCCAGGCTGCCGACGTGATGGCGCGAGGCGAGATGGCGTACAATGTAGACCTCCACCGTGGCCTCGTCACCAACATCAGCACATCGATCGAGTCGGGCCAAAAATGGTTTGTGAGTGGCCGGCAGGCTGCCTTCGTCAGCGACACCACTCGTGGTCACGAGACCGCCTTCTACACGCGAAATGCGTCGATCACGAGCTGCGACGACTCGATTCCCGACTACCACTTCCAGGCCAAGGAAGTGAAAATGGTCTCCAAGAACATCATGGTGGCGCGGCCCGCGGTGCTATACATCGGCGAGGTGCCGGTGATGTGGCTGCCGTTCATCTTCCAGGACATGCGCTCCGGCAGACGCAGTGGTGTCCTCACTCCGCGCTTCGGGGTCAGCGAGCTATTCCGTAACAGTCCCACCTACCGGCGGCACGTCGAGAACATCGGCTATTATTTCGCGCTCAGCGATTACATGGACGCCCAGTTCGCGCTGGATTGGCGGAGCGGCGCCCGGTCGACGCCTGGCGACCCCGGGTGGGTGCGCTACAACGGCGACATGCAGTACCGCTGGCTGGATCGATTCGTCAGCGGGCGGATTGCCGCGTTTCGACATGACCAGCGCGACGGCACGTCGAACACCGGAGTGAGCTGGCAGCACAGCCAGGATTTCTCGCAGGAATCGCATCTGACCGCGAACGTGAACTACGTCACCAACACCTTCATCCAGCGGACGACGACCTTCAATCCCGCGCAGGTCCTAGCGACGATTAGCTCGCAGGCGAATTACAGCACCAAGATGGGGCCGGCCTCGCTGAGTCTAGGCGGAGACCGCTCCCAGCATCCAGGCCGTCTGGAGGTCGACCAGAATTTCCCGATCTTCAGCGTCAGCTCACCGACCATCGGCGTCACGAAGTGGCTCGATTGGACGCCTTCGTTCAACTATCGGACAACAGAATACCTCCACGTCGATCAGGCTGGAGAGTTTACCTATCGCTTCTTCACCAACTCGCAGGGTCTACCAGACAGCACCCGGCTCAATCGCAACACAAGGCAAACGTCCTCGAGCTTCGTGACCCCACTCAAGATCGCCGGCTTCTCCTGGGACAATTCATTCACGCTGGACGACAACGTCGTCGACGCGCCACAGACGATCGTCATCGTCGATCCAAGCGACTCGTCGAAGCGATCGAGCAGGGTGTTTGCGAAGTCCTTTCTTACGAAGGTCGATTGGACCACCAGCTTCGGCTTGCCGAGCCTGTTGCACGGAACACTCAACCTGGCCCCATCGGTGTCATTCCAGAACGTCGACGGCAACAACGGCTTCTGGGTTCGCTCCCACACGAGCGGCGGCCAGTTCGTTCACCAATCGAAGCGTATCACGGCGAGTGTGTCGGCCTCGCCAACGCTGTTCGCCCTGTTTCCGGGGTTTGGTCCCGTCACTCGCTTCAGGCACTCGATCACTCCCCTCATTGCCTTCTCGTACGCGCCGGCGGGAAGTCTCAGCACCGAGTTTCTTCAGGCGACCAACAGGAACCGACAAAGCTTCATCGGGTCTCTGGCGCAAAATCGAATCAGGCTTGGACTCTCGCACGTACTCGAGGCCAAGCTGAGGAGCACTGATACGAGCAGCACCGCCGAGCCGAAAAAGATCAAGGTTCTGTCGATGGATCTCGGCTCCGTCGAGTACGACATCGAGCGCGCCCGGAAGACCCATCGCTCGGGATTCACGACGCCGAATTTTACCACCAGCTTCACATCGGATCTGCTGCCGGGGTTCTCCGGCTCCGTGGGCTACTCGCTTTATCAGGGTGACGTGCTCAGCGACACAGCTCGCTTCAAGCCCTTCCGGGAGACGATCGCCGCGAACTTTACTCTGAATGCGCAATCGGGAATAATCGGCGCGCTGACACGGGTTTTTGGGCGGGTAGTGCCCCAGCAGAATCCGCAGATCGAGCGCGTGGAACAGAGTCCGGACGACGCCCTGAACAATCGCGTTGCGACGACACCCGTCGCCGGAATCACGCAGCGCAATCGCCAATACGCTATCCCTGATACTCAAGGCTGGCAGGCGCAGTTCCAATACAGTTCGAACCGGCAGCGGCCGCCAACCGGAGGCGGAATCGTGGTAAATGCAGATATCACCACCCAGTGCTTGCCGTATCAGGCGAATCCTATCGTTTATCAGCAATGCCTCGACCAGGTAGCAGCGACCCAAAGCAGTGCGGTCCCGGTTACGAGTGGGATCAGTGGCGCTCCCTTTGTCCGCACCCAGCCGCGTGACAATCTCAATTCGCAGATGAGCTTCCACCTGACCCCGAAATGGGCGGGAAGCTGGGGCACGAACTACGATTTCCAGGCGCACAAGTTCGGCAGCCACAACGTGACACTCCAGAGGGACCTGCACGACTGGAAAGCGATCTTCAGCTTCGTTCAGGCTCAGAACGGTAACTTCGCGTTCAGCTTCTTCATTGCCCTGAACGCCGAACCCGATCTAAAATTCAACTATGACAAGCAGACGTACCGGCCGATAACCCCCTGACCTTGACCCAGCGGCTGAACATCACCAACGGCGACAGTGCTGCCGGGACTATGAGTGAGGCCGGCATACCCGGGAAGATCATCTCCTGGCGTGACGTGCTTCACGAGGGGCCCGTGGATTCTTCGCTGCCGCTTGGTGCCCTGAGCAAGCAGAGGGCGCGGTTCATCTCCCAGCGGGGCTGGGGAGATTTCGCGCACGTGAGCGGGGACTTCGCGGAGCGTGATCGGGTGATCAAGCGTCTGGATTACTTCGACGAAGTCGTGTTCTGGTTCGAGGACGACCTCTACGATCAGCTGCAGTTGATTCAGGTTCTCGATCTGTTTTCGCGTGGTGCGGCGCGCCGGAAAAAGATCTCGCTGATCCAGGTCGACGGTTACATCCCGCCCCTGTCCGCTGCCAAGCTCAATGAGCTGGACGACGCCCGAGCCGCAGTGACTCCCGAGCAGTTCGGCGTCGCGCAGCGAGCGTGGAAGGCATTCGGCTCGAACGATCCGTCGGCTATCTCACGCTTGCTCGACGAGAACACTAGGGGGCTACCTTACCTCGCATCGGCTCTAACGCGACACCTCGAAGAGTTTCCGTCGACCACCAATGGACTCTCGCGGTCGGAGCGGGAGGCGCTCACCGCAATAGAGAAGGGCCACACGACTCCCGTAGCGGCATTCCTGGAAGTCGCCAAGATGGAGGAGAGCGTTTTCCTCGGCGATATAATCTTCTACTCATATCTGGAACGACTTAGTGGCAAGAACCCGCTGGTGACGTGGACGGACGGAAGCGCCGTGGTGTCTCCGACGGCGGAGAACTCGCGCGAGTTCGTGAGGAGAGAGCTGCGTGTCACTCCGCTGGGGCGCGCTGTGCTTGCGGGTGAGAAGGATTGGCAGGACATCAAGACCGAGTCGCGATGGCTGGGCGGAGTAGAGGTCGAGCCCGGCGCGATTGGCTGGAGATGGGATCCAGAGCAGCGCGAGCTCGTGCGCAGGGGCGCGCGGAAAACTCCAGGTGCACGCAAACCAGCGCGTAAATCTAAGAGCAGTCCAGCTTCCTCTCGTAAGCGCGCGCCCGCAAGAAAGAAGTCGACCCGTAAGGGCTCTGCGGCGAAAAAGAAGTCGACACGGCGGTCCGCCGGGAAGCCCGCCCCCCGCAAGAAAAAATGACGGAGAAACTCCTCATCGATGGAGACACGCTTACCGTCGATGAAGCCTACGCAGTCGCGGTTGAGCGACTGCGCGTTGGCCTCGCACCGAAAGCCCGGGCGCGGATGCTGCGCACCCGCGCCGTCGTTGATGACATCGTGAAGAGAGATGCCGTCGTATATGGCGTGACGACCGGGTTCGGCAAGCTGTCGGATATTGCTATTCCTCCGAGCCGATTGGCGGAGCTTCAGGTCAATCTCGTCCGCAGTCACGCGTCGGGAGTCGGCGATCGTCTGCCTGAGCCGGAAGTTCGCGCGATGATGCTCCTTCGCGCGAACGTCATAGCGAAGGGCTACTCGGGTGCTCGTCCCGAGCTGGCGGATCTGCTCCTCGACATGTTGAACGCCGACGTCTGTCCACCAATCCCCGAGCAGGGAAGTGTGGGCGCGAGCGGAGATCTCGCCCCTCTCGCGCACCTGGCGCTATCGCTCATAGGCGAAGGAACCCTGGTCCAGGGAGGCCGGGAAGAGCCAGCGGCCAAAGTACTCGCTCGCATCGGCGCCAAGCCGGTGGTGCTGGCGCCGAAGGAAGGGATCACCCTCATCAATGGAACCCAGACTCACACCGCTGTCGCGTTGATCGCGCTCATGCGTGCGCGCGGACTCTGGAGGACGGCGCACGTTGCTGGCGCCATGTCCCTCGAGGCCCTGCTCGGCACACCGGTGGCATTCGACGAGCGGATTCACGAAGCGCGTGGGCAGAAGGGACAAAAGCGGTCCGCCGCATTGCTGCGAGATCTCCTCGCTGACAGCGAGATGCGGGAGTCACACCGGCATGGTGACCCGCGCGTGCAGGATCCCTACGCGCTTCGCTGCATGCCACAGGTGCACGGTCCCGTTCTGGACGCGCTCGACTGGATCGACAACGCTGTCTCGCGCGAGCTGAACGCAGCAACCGACAATCCGCTGGTGTTCGAGAATGGCGAGACGCTGAGCGGCGGAAATTTTCACGGACTCACCGTCGCAATGGCGCTCGACTTCCTCGCGATCGTGCTCACGCATCTGGCGACGATCGCGGAGCGAAGAATCGATCGCCTCGTACATCCGGACCTGAATCAGGGGTTGCCGCCATTTCTCTCACCCGATGCGGGTGTGAATTCCGGCTTCATGATGGCTCAGGTCACGGCCGCCGCCCTGGCGAGCGAATGCAAGGTGCTGTCCCATCCGGCAAGCGTCGACACGATTCCCACCGACGGCAGCAAGGAAGACGTGGTTCCGATGGCAATGGGCGCGGCGTGGAAAGCACGGCGCGTTCTTCGCAATGTGGAGAACATTCTGGCGATCGAGCTGATGTGCGGCGCGC